>JAATVP010000217.1 GCA_014523625.1 Nitrososphaerales archaeon TH5896 | reverse complement strand
TTCCTCACTTCACTTCTCGCAAGGTGCAATAATATTTCCCGTTGATCGAGACAGGCATCAAATTTATCTACAACCCAAGCTAGTGTTTCACTCATTTTCTTACCCATCATTTCATTACTATGAAATGCTTTCGAAGCATCTGGTGAAGGTTGTGTGATTTTCATGTGGGCACCAGCAACACATCAATATATGAAAATAGGATAATAATTTATCGCAGAACTTTGCCTTTGTACATTACATAGTATCCCTGACCTAAAGATAGGATATTGTCACCGACACCGAATTTCCGCAATGACTTGCAAAATGAGGAAACCATTCATTACCCAATTATTTTGCATCAAGTGGCATAAGTTTCAGGTATTTCTCGAACCTGCCTGCATACTCATTAAAAATATTTTCCCCCGTGATATCATATAATTCCTTCAATTGAGATATCTCTGCCTTATGATACTCTATTGTCGCCAGATTATCCAGCAAGTCGTAGGAAGACCAGGATCCCGTATCATATCTCCAAAGGTTATCTTTCAAATAGTTTACTCCTTTATCGAAGATAATCTTTGCGTTGGCATCATTGGTCAACTCATAATAGCGCCACATGAAGATTAGAGCTTGGGTATGACCGTTTAAGACATATGTCTTAACGAATCCTGGTTTGGCTAGTATCTGCAAGAATATTGAAGAACCGTCATGTGTCTCTGCCGTGGCTATGCCGCCAGCATCATAATCAACAAAAAAAGCCTTCATTGCCTTATTTGCGGTCGTGAGGTACCTTTCGTCACCAGTAAGGTCATAAGCCAGCGCCAAAACATAAATCGATTCTGCTTGAGCTAATGCGGAGTTATATGGGGGCTCAACCCACCCATAAAATCTCCAAGGAAAATCATATTCCCAAACAGCATACTCTTCTCCACTTCTTAACTCGTTAGTTTCATTGATCGAGTTTTCCACGAGCCAATCAGCAGTGTTGAGAAAATACTGTTTTGATTTTTCTGTGTTTACGAAATTTTCGAGGTCTCTGTAATATAATAGGCCGCCATTTGCAGCTATGAGAGGATTGTACACTTTTCTCTGTACTCCGTGATAGTCGCTTATCATTACACCATTCTCATCAGGCTCCGGTTCTGCTTGTAAACTAAGAAAAGGTGTAAAGGCCAACGAACTGGCTAACCCTAGTACTAGTAAAAAAATAACCTTGAGAAAGTGTTTTGATACAAGTGGCATGTCTTATAATTATTTTAACATGCAGATAGTAACTACATTCAACCCTCGTCTACATCTCTTTAATCGTGTAAGTTAATCTATAATCACAATTGGTATCTACTGTATCAAAAATATCTCCTACCTCACCAGTGGACTCTGAACACTCAATGTGATCGCCTATTCCAAAATTACTTCTAGCATCGTATTCTCTTGCAATCATGCCAATTGCGTCATTTCTATCATAAGTTGTCAAGAATTGGATAGAATCTTCAGCTTTATCTTTGTATTCAGGCAAGGGGGCCTCAGTATCTAGGATTCCTGAAATATCAGGTAGCACTCCGTCGTCAGTTTCGACTCCTCTCAGCTCCACTACAGACCCGTTATTTTTGTACTTACCATCAATAGCGCCTTCATCCAGCTCGGCGCCAACAGTTACGATTCTCAAAGTACCATTATTTGGAACATCTATGGCTAAAGATTTACCATTGAAATTAATTACTTGTCCTCTTTCCACGCGATCTAGCTCGGCGTTCCCCGATAAAGGAATTCTTTTGTTATTCACATAAGCGTCTAATTGCCATTCTGCTGGAAACAAAATATCGTGGTTATCATTAATGAATATGGAACTAAATGTAACATTTAATTTTCGTATAGAGTCATCGGAGATTACAGATCCTGCTGATGATGTACTGCTGTCGTTGTTTAAAGTAATTTTCGAAGTAGAAAAAATTGCATTGTCTGAAAGAGTGTTGTTTTGTCCGGGTATGGCTAGGTTATAATTATTGCTATTGTTCATAGCATCATTATTATCGTTAATATTTTCGCGGTCATAATTGCCTCCAAGACCCGCAGGCTCCTGAGGAGTTATTGGAATCTGAGAAAATGAAGTGGAGTTGCTGTCATTGAAATTACCGGAGACTGAGGCAGAACTGCAAGGTTTAAGCCCTGTTTCCAATAGGAGCAGGTCTTCGTCTACGTTATTTAGGTGTTGTAATGCTTCTATCAGATCTCCTTTTTGTAAGGCCAGTCTGACCTCCATTACATTTTCTCGTATTTCTTCCAGATCTTCAGAATTGAAAGAAGCAGGTTGCTGATTGGCCAGGATGTTCCCCCCATGCAGAATTAGCATGCCTACAGCAAGCACCATGCTAATGGCGATAATAACACAACTAGTTGCGATCCAAATAGTCAAATATTTTTCTAACTACTACACTAACAGGAGCCGAATAATTGTTTTGCGAATGACTTGCATCAAATGATTGTGTAGGTCAGAAGTTTTTTTGATAAATGCGGCAAAAAACATCTGTAAATATTCCTAAATGACTGTTGGTTATACACTCATCCTCCACTAGAACTTGAAATTGTCGAATTGGAAATCTGCTCTTGGCACATACTGTTATTTCTTTTCGATGCCAACTCTTCCACAGTCCGATTTTCGTGCCTGAAGAGAATTGACAGGGAAACAGACAGTTTATCCTATCATCTGAGTGGAGAAAATTCGGCTCGCTCGTCCGCAGTCATTTTATGACACATTTAGAAACTATTACAATTGTGTTTAACTTCAACGAGCAGCTAAGCTAACGTTGATTGGAAAGATCTACGAAATATGCTGTCTTTATCATCTCCCCAATTTCTTGCAAATTCTTAACATAGTCCTCATAACTATCAGCTATGTAAGAAATTTCATAGACCTTTTCCCCCCTTATCACCATAATTATCATTTCGTATCTTTGGGTCTTGTCATCAATAGTAAAGGAATAATTAAGGACCCAATAAGGATACCCGTCAATGGTTTCATTTGACTGGCTGTTTGCTGTTATATTCAGATCGTAATCGGAAAAAAGCTGCCTAATATCAAAGGTTCTGGATTCCGCATATTGCCCTAAAGAAAGATTGTGGTAAGGTGTTTTCAAGGAAACTATAGAAAGATTGGGATGTACTAATCCGCTATCTTCAGATGAAGCGGCATTGGCTTGATTCAAAGGGTCATTGAAAATATCAAAGGAAACAACACCTTCGAAATCTTTTAAAACATTTGGATCAAACCCTCCTTCAAACTTGACCCAATTCGAAGGATATTGAAATGCTATCCCCAGATCGATACCATCAAAAGTTTCATGTGAAGTTCTTGGTGTTGATGATGATATTGATGAAGTGGAATTACTTGAAAATCCTGTTCCAGGCATGTGAAAGGTCTGTTGCAGAGAAAAAAATGCAAGTGACGTCCCAACTAAGAGGAAAACAAATAGGCAATAATTTCTTAGCATTAAATTTTCGCACTTTAAAATCTAATCATTTGCATTTAAATTCATGCGTCTATTTCCTGCTCTGCGGGATTCTGTTCTGCTCATAACACGCTATCACCGCACCCTCAACTATTTTCAAACCTAATACACATTCGGCCCTTGAACTAAGATGCCTCTTTAATTCTTCCATTGTCGTATATGATATTACCAAGGAGCAATGCAGCGCGAAAGTCAGATCTGGTTTGGCGTTTGGCCATCAAATTCACGCCCGGTTCAAACAGATGTTGGTCTCTATGATTGCGATGTATCTTTGCATTTGATAGATTGACGTTCCACTCACAAATGGTATACTGTGTGTATTCAGGCTCACAACTCATAATCCTTGTTGAAATTGATAGCGAGAAGGTATTTTGTTATCTTGAATTGGCCCAATGATTAAAGCGATCTCGTCATGAGCGCCAATGCTGATGTTTCTGAAGTCAGTGCCTGTTGGTACCTCAACGCCATTTACGTACGTGCTCAACGCGCTATTTGTATCATTGAGGCTGTTGTTATCGAATAATTTTGTGTTGTTGAAGGTCTGGTCCCAGATATCAATAAAGTTTCCGATATTAAATCCCCTCTCAATGGGAGATTCTATATGAATAACTCCACTATCGTCGTGTGTATGTAGCCAATAAAGACATCGTCCTTGGGGATCAATGCCGATTTGTGATGGCACAGTAAATGGTTTACCATCGACGAAGATGTCAAGATGTGCGTGAATGTGAAACTTGGTAAATTCCATAGAATCACATCGTATGCCGTCAACAGGAGTCATATTCGAAGGTGATGAAAAGACATCTTGTCCGACTGAAAAAGAAATATCTAGAGCGCTAGCAGCTAATATGATAGATGTAGCAGCTAAGATTACTTGAAATAGAGTAAACGAATCTTCTTGCATTCTCTGTTTTATTGACACACTGCTAGGTCCCTCCTGAGCACTTCTACTGTCATTGCCAACCGAACTAGCAATATCAAATATATAGATTAGGGACGTGTGTTTTGTCATGTTGTGCCAATTGTTAGTTTGGGATATTTCTTGAATCCGACTGCTAGAGTAGATAGGTTCCAGTATTTTTTACCTACGAAAGTACGAGATAAACAATGCCATTTTTCGGCATTACAAGCCCACCTCTCCGCAGAAAGTGGTGTCAAAATTATTCACACAAAACCATTTACAAACTTCTAATGTACAAAAGAAACCTTTCTGATTTCGTTATACCAAATTTTGCAAGTACTTCTTCGATCTTATATGAATCAGAATTTTCATGATGTATCTGATTTGGCGTAAATAGCTGAATTCTAGAAAATTTGTTTGATGATATGACCCAATTCTCTATAAAAACCAACAAAATATCTAAGATGGCCAAGGTTGGAGCATCAAGATAAACTACTTGAAACGATGCATCATCGTCATCATCATAACTTGAATCATCTACTTCATGAGTAGATTGTTTTTGTTTCTGACCCCCTCTTTGCATTTGTCCAGCACTATGATTTTCGGGGACATGATTGTTTATAATTGCTAGTCCTCCAATTTCATGAGTACTCTTGGTTCTAACAACTATAATCATCCTGTCTGCTATCAGTTCTGAAATTTCAGAGTGTTCCAAATCCAATTTATACCACTTCCAGGATTGAAAATATCTTCGACCACTAGAAACGAAGGTTTTTGATTTTGACAGAAAAGTAATAATTTCCCCAATATCGCCTAGTGATGCAAAATAAACATTCATGTTTTTACAATACCTGTTATTATTGTTAGGAACATTACCTTGTTTTTTTCCAAAAATGTGCTTCCTAATTGTTGAACCATCCATGTCTGTCTGATGGTGATTTTCCTCGCCCACAGTATAATATGTCCATTGAGCTCTATTTTGGAAAGCATTCTTCTCCAACATATGCCTTGACGCAGTATTCGTCTCAGCTGTTATCGCCGCTGCTTCTGTGACATTATTGTCCATTTCTTTCCCATACCGTATCATTCGGTTTATGAGCTCAGAAGCAATTCCAATACGTCGATATTTAGGATTAATCCTGATCCCCTCAAGCCATACTTGTTCTTTCTTTGGACAAAAATAAGCATGTGATACCCCTACAACTTGACTTGAATTAAAATATGAACTCTTATTCTCAAAGGAGGACACATTATCGGCCAACTTTGGGTCGTGATGACCAGTGTCGCCGTCTGATGGTATCTCAGCTACCACTAAGAAGCCATTGAGATCCTTATACCAAGCATCCCATACTTCATGAATGTAGTCTCCCCACCGAAAAGTATTATTACAGAATTCTAGTACCTTTGTTTTGTCGGATCTAATTGCTTTTCTTAATTTAATTCCAATGTTTAAAATACCTTAATTTGTGCAATTTCATTGTTTCCATCTCATGGTTGCCGTGAAATGAATGTCTCATTAACATTATCAGGATCTCTACAATAGGATTTGACGCTTTTTGATCTTTAATCTGTAAATTTATCCGATATTCTCGCGTAAAACGTAACAAAATATCATGTAGTCTTAGGTACGGTCACTTTAAGGCATTCACTTTCTTTTGGCGTTGAAACAAAAGAATTTGGAGGCAGAATTGTGACATAGTGTTTATCTATCTACCTTGTCAAAACCGATGAGATTTCGATTGAGCCAATCTTCTGTCCAGAAGGGGAAATCCAAGCAGTTTAAACTGGCTAGGAGTTTCGAATGTAGCAAAAAATGGTTACCAATTACACATTGGAAT
>JAATVP010000216.1 GCA_014523625.1 Nitrososphaerales archaeon TH5896 | reverse complement strand
GACTTGTATCTGCTTTTATTCCTCCACCCAGAGAAGTCCATGCTGGAGACCAGGTATCGCTGTTAGGTGAAGTCTGAGTCTTGTAATATAACTGATTATTGCTTCCAACAACAAACACCTGCAGCCTACCATCATTATTCATGGCGATGGCCAAATCAGTGTCAGATGCTATGGCACCACTAAGTGAGGAGTAAGGAGACCATGTACTACCACCGGCTGAGATTTGCCATTTATGGAAGAGGGTTCCTATTACATTGCTGCCACCGCCACCGCCTCCTCCACTAGTAGCGCTACCGAAGGCAGAAATTTCATTAATGCTTGCCCAGTCATTTTCAGTATTACCATTTACGGTAATTCGTACGTATCTTCCTTCAGTACCTCCAGGTAAGGTATATTTCTCAGCAGCTGTACCAAGACTGCTAGTAGCAGTGAGTTTATCAGTGAAGGTAGTACCATCTGAAACAGATATCACGAAATTATTTTGTCTAATATCGCCACGGTACCAAGCAATATCGATGCTGCATATACTCTTCTTTGAACCCAGGTCAAATTGAATCCATGATCCCTGTCCGAGATTAGACCATCTGGTGTTAAGGTTGTTGTCCAAAACGTTGGATGGGATATTGCCATCGTTACCTGAAGCAGTTACCGCAGACACTGGTAACTTATCGCATGTAGCAAGTGATGAAACTTGGTTCCCAAGTGTCTTATCTTCTATTTGCGTATTTGATATCACATTTTCGACGGGTTCATTTTTCGATACTTCTTGAGCCGGATTCATTTTATTTGTTGTTGGAAATGCAACAGGAATGTTGTTACCACTGTCTGACGGAGGTCGATCAAGAGATGCTTGAACGACAGCTGCTTTGTCTATGGTAATGGGTGCGAAAAGCATTATCATAATAGTAATTACAATGAACGATTTTTGACTCCTAATCTTCAATCCCTTAGAAAATTGAAAAATCATATGAAAGTTAAGGCAACATTCTGATATTTACGGATATTTCATAAATCTGTACTCGCTTAAATCCATAAGTTTTGTATCCTTCAATTATCAGCTAGCGTAGATGACCATCAATCTAAATAAAGTATGTTATAGGAGATTCTGTTGTTAAGCGCACGAGTACGCTGATCTGCTGACTTGCCTACCCGAGCAGACAGCACCAAAACAAAATTTCCATAGCAATATTTTTAGATGAAAATGAATCATAGAAGATCTGCATTGTCGAAATTTTGAATTGGTATTATGCAGATGCTCTACTAGACGTAGTCTGAATAACTGAATTCTCAAAGAATACGATAAATGTATAGCTCCTTCTGTATCCACAAAAGTGATATTGTTATTTGTAGTTTGATACTTTCAAAAAACAATTTAACTTTGACGTAGTTCGAATCAAGTGATTTGAATCTTCGTAAGAAGAACTCAATAAAATTATCAGCTTTTATTATTACATCGTTTATTATATCGTTAATTTTACAGATGTCTGAATCGTATCTTGTAATTGCATCCATAAGTCAACGAGATCCAACTAGCGTTGCATTAGGGCAAATGCAATATTCATCCAGTAATCGAATCAAGAATCATTTAGACGCGGTATCAGAAAGTTCACAGAAATATTTCAGTAAATCATTGGAACCTTCCAAAGAGGAAATTAAGACCGTTACAATTGTAGATTATGCTGAGCCTACATCCCCGGCCAGACTTGAGTCTCCCTTTTTCACACTGTCGACTGATCCATGTGGAGAGGGCTCCAACCAATTTGCAACTCAAAGTGGAGGAATAAGATGGCAAACATTTCCAGTAACATACGCGATAGACACAACCAACAGCGGTGTCGACTCTAACACGGCGAGGAATGCTGTGATTCAGACGTTTGAAGAGGTCGACAAATACATCCCTGGAGATGCCTTTGCTCTGATCAGTGACTTTAACTCCGCAAAGATCAAGTTTAGATGGCAGTTCATTGATGGACAGTTCGGACAAACTGGCTTTGCCTCTTTTTCGTTTACTACTCCAGGTCTTGCCCTTACTTCAGCTACAATAACTTTGGATAGCGGCGAGAACTGGTTTGTTTCACCTGTTCATCGATGTAATTCCACAGGGAGTTCCTTAGATATCCAGAATGTTGCATCACATGAATTAGGCCATGCTGTGGGGTTGGGGCACGTGACCGATAACTTACTCACGATGTATCCTACTTCGTTTGCAGGTGAGACATTAAGAAGGAGTCTAGGAAATGGTGACCGAGCAGGAATGAGCTTTCTTTATCCTGCTGGGAATACTTGGACTTCCTCATGGACCTCTCTGAGTGGTGGCCTAATGAATAGTACAGATCCGACTGTCATAGCAAATGATGACGAAAGATTACAGGTGTTTGTAGTTGCTACAAATAATCAACTTTACTTCAAGACACAAACTTCTCCGGGCAGCAGTACCTGGTCTTCCTCATGGACTTCCCTGGGAGGAGGAATTAGGGGGGATACAAGTTCAGCTGTAGCCATCAATAGTGATGGCAGATTACAAGTGTTTGTTATAGGTACTAACAATCAGCTTTATTACAAAGCGCAGGCAACTGCAGGCAGCAGTACCTGGTCTTCATCATGGACGTCTCTGGGCGGTGGAATTAAGGCAGATACAAGTCCAGTTGTTACAAGGAATAGTGATGGTAGGCTTGTAGTATTTGTTGTTGGAAGCAATAATGGACTATTCTACAAGACTCAGACTTCACCTGGTAGCAGTATGTGGACAGCGTACCAAGCGTTAGGTGGTGGAATCAAAGACAGTACTGGTCCTGCAGTAGTGATGAATTCCGATGGTAGACTTGTAGTATTTGTTGTTGGAAGCAATAATCAGTTATATTACAAGACTCAGACTTCACCTAACAGCGATACCTGGTCTCCAGCATGGACTTCTCTGGGTGGAGGAATAAAAGCAGATACAAGTCCGGCTGTTGCAAGAAATAGTGATGGTAGGCTTCAGGTGTTTGTTGTAGGTACAAATAATCAGCTGTACTACAAGACACAGTCCTCAACTAACACCAATTCCTGGTCTCCAGCATGGACATCCCTGGGTGGAGGTTTGAGAGATAGTACCAATCCTGTAATCATTGCGAACTCTGACGGAAGATTACAAGCATTCATTGTAGGTACAAATAACCAGTTATACTACAAGACACAGACAACTGCAGGCAGCAGTACTTGGTCTTCATCATGGACGTCTTTGGGGAGTGGGATTAAGGCAGATACAAGTCCAGCTGTAGCAAGAAATTCAGACGGGAGGTTGCAGGTGTTTGTTGTTGGTACCAATAACCAATTATACTACAAATGGCAGACAGCTCCTGGAAACAGTAGCTGATCTAAAAAGCCATTAAGCAATGTGTGTGATATATGTAATTGTAATGAATAGCTATGGGCATTAATCTTAATGAAACGAGATGTGACTCAAATTCATGACGATATTTGATTCTCACCCCCTCTTTATCTACGAAATGGATTCAAAGTACTTGAAGTAATGCTAATAGGACATATGGGTATGGCATGCCAATCGATGATATGAAGGAACCATCAGCATGGAAGAAGCGCTAGTAATCTTGTAAAAATAAAAAAGGTGTGTCCTATATGCATTATATTACTAGAATGACCTCCCCACCATTATAGTTATTAACTCGAATTAGAGAGAGTTGAGTGTTACCATCGATACGGGTTTAATCAAATTTAGCGAGAAAGGTAGCTGGAATAGTCATGAAGGCACAATCTTATACAATATTCCATTGCTATACGACAGGATGTATAGATATCCATCAGGCCCTATATCGATGTCTGTGACTGTTCCAAAATTCTGCCCCCAAATCGAGTCCCTCATATCATCACTCTCATTTATCACAGAGTTGTTCTCTAACGAAGGAATAATAAGTGATCTCCTATCATCAGCCAGTTCAAAATGATAAATCCTACCCCAGCTATCTCCCACTAAAAGGTTATTTGTATATTTTTCGCCAAATGATGTTGTATTCAAAAACTTTATCGCAGTTATTCCAATTGGGTTCTTCCAAGTTAGAACCGGAGGTAAATAACTCCCTTTTGATTCAAAATCAACTAACAAGGGGGTTAAAACTTCGTTGCCAGGCAAATAAGAATTAGGGTTAATTGTCATATTATCGTTTAAATTCTTGTTACCAGCAAATTTAGTGGTTGACGGTTCCCAGATACCTTGTACTTGCTTCCATCCACTATTAAAGCCGGCTTCTACTAAATTAAGCTCATCCCCGTATGCTGGTCCATTCTCGCTATCCCAAAGGATCCCTGTTACCGGATCAAAGTCCAATCCAAATATATTCCTAATGCCATATGCGAAATATAGATCTAATGGATAGGTGGAACCAAGCACTTTACCTGTTGGTATTCCGTCCTGAGAAATTTTCAATATCCCACCTCTTCCGTCAGGTAACAGGCTATGAGGGACATTTGAAGCTTGGGTAAAATTGTAGAATAAATCGCCGGTAGCCAAATAGATATTCTTGTCCGGTCCTATTAAGACTGGCCCTCCATTATGGTATGGTCCAGGAGAAGATGGTAATGAAAGTAAGAGTGTGCGATTGGTGAGTGAAATAGAATTCGTAACTGGATTCTTTACTATATCGAATCTGTAAAGCATATTCCCGATTATGGTACCTTCATCAAGACTATCCTCGCCATCCTCGCTTCGCGTTTCAGATACATAAATAAATACATACTTTGGCATAGTTCCATTCTCGATGCTGCCTACAGCAATTCCTAGCAGGCCCCTCTCCTGGACGTTTGCAACATTCATATCCAACAGATCTACTGTATGTCCGTTGTATACTCTTTTGACTTTTCCGGTATCCTTCTCAGTAACTAAAATATCATCAGGACCCAAGAACGCCATAGATGTGGGATGAGTAAGGTTGGCTGGAATCGAACTAAGCTTAATTGTTGCGTCTAACAACCAGGGATCCCCTGAATTAGTAATGGACACATCATCAAACCATGACAAGGAATCCTTGCCTTGTACAGACGACCATCCAGCATTTAACACAGGAGCAATTTTTTCAACATTGTGTGGAATAACTACATCACAGCGAAAGGATTCCCATTTCATCGACTCAGTTAATTCTTCTGGACAATACTCCAATGGAAACCAAGATTCAGAACTTTTGTTGTAAGCCTGCCATACAACATGAGATTCCTCAGCATACTCATTAATTTTCATACGGATTGATAGTGTGTAATTATCTCCCGGAACCACAGAAACCTCGCGTCCATGAATCCATGACCATGTATCATTAATACTCATTGGATTAGATACAACCAGTGCTGGTTTCTCTTCACCCCATGCTTGAACTTTACAATTGTATTTAGTCAAACATGATTCATAGTTCCAGAAGGAATAGAGACCATTTGATTGTATACCCAGCCGACTGTCATAAAATCTGAAGGTTGGATAGGCATTCATCTTGTCGAGTTTAGAGCCTTCAAATGGAATAGAAACATTCAACCTGCTTCCATATTGTTCTCCTCCAAAGGCTATTCCACCTTGGGTAACTGCCAACACCATGCTGATACAAACAAGAATAAATATCAAAACCTCTAAATAGAAGCGAGTTGGCGAAGGATAAATCCATTTCAACCGCAGGTAAATCAAGAATTGTTTGGACCTATTATTCTATTAATGTATTTCTAAGAACTTTACTTATACATTGATCATACACCCATTTTATGCAACAAAGAAAGGAATCATAAATTATTATTGTTGTTTCATTCATAATGCCTAAATTGTTTTGAATGAATTCCAGTGCGAGGATAGCATGGCCATACCTTTAACTGTTCCGACCATCAGTAAAGATATGGAAGTTGCAATGGTTAACTCAATTAATAGTGAGACTATGGTGGGTGGGGAGAGCGTTTCCAGATTTGAGGAGGAGTTTGCGAGATACATCGGAACCGACTATGCGGTCGCTGTCAATTCAGGTTCTTCAGCATTATTATTAACTTTTTATGCAATGAGAATAAAGGTTGGTGAAGGCGTAATAACTCCTTCAGCGACCTTTGTCGCCACAATTAATGGGGCAACATCACTAGGGGGGAGACCGCAATTTTGCGAGATTGGAAATGACTATGTCATGTCTATTGAATCATTTCGAAAAATTTGGAAAAGAAACAAGTGCCGATTCGTAATACCTGTTCATCTTTATGGTCACCCTTGCAATATGGACGAAATCCTTGCAGAATCTAATGAAAAGAGCATCCGCGTGGTAGAAGATGCTGCTCAAGCCCACGGAGCAAAATACAAGAAAGATAGGGTAGGTAGTTTTGGAGATGCCGGTATTTTTAGTTTTTACCCCACAAAGAATATGACTGTCGGTGGTGATGGCGGGATGGTATCTACTAATGATAAACATATTCGAGACTCTATCATTAAGATGAGAGATGTTGGTAGAGTAACGAAGTACACCCATGACGAAATTGGATATACAATGCGCCTAAATTCTGTTAATGCCGCTATCGGGAGAGTCCAACTCAAGTATTTAGATGATTGGAATGATGAACGTCGAAAGAGAGCACAAATCTACTATAAGCAGTTATCAGATTGCACGGAGTTAATATTACCCCCAATGTCAAACAATGGTTTGTATTCCGTTTATCATATGTATGTCATCCGAACCCAATATCGAAATTTACTTGGGGCGTGGCTCTTTCTGAATCATATTTCTTGCGCAGTACATTATCCTATTCCTGTTCATAGACAGCCGGCGTACAATAAATATGGTCTTGACGCTAACCTCAATTTTACTGATGAATGGTCCAGTTCTATTCTGTCTATTCCGATTTACCCCTCCCTCAGTTCTGAAGATCAGGCCTATATCAGTCAAACCATCAGAAGATTTTTTGATGAAAAGCTTTACGAATCTAACAAAGTAAAAAAGTATGAAATTGAATGGTCAAGAAAATTAATTTAGCCGTTGTTGGATCTGGCTATTGGGGAAGCAAACTAACTAGTGAATATATCCAAATCCATGAAAAAAATCCTGATTTTAATTTTATGGGAGTAATTGACAACGATAAGAAGAAACTTGATAGTATAAAAGACAAATACCAACTAGATTCTTCAAAGTTATTCTCAAATGTGAGCCAGTGCTTGGCTGATCCGACTATTAATGCGGTTCACATCGCAACACCTATGGAGACACATTGTGATTTGGCCTGTGAGGCTCTTTCAGAACATAAGCACATCCTGCTGGAAAAACCCATGGCAATGAACGCTAGAGATGCGTTCAAAATCGCCAGACTAGCTGAGAGGAATGGAAATGTTGTTTTGGTGGGGCATATCTTTCGTTTTAACGCCGCTCTTGTTAGAGCCAAAGAACTATTGGACAGGAACACAATAGGTACCGTAAAATCTCTTACGTTTAGTTGGCTAGACTTTTTGAATCCCATCCCCGAAAGGGATATTATATTTGACTTAGTTCCACATCCAGTAGACATTTTAAACTATCTAATCGATGATTGGCCATCTTCTGTTTTCGCCTTAACAAACCGGAAGAATGAAGACAGCGCATTCGTCCTCTTAGAAATGCCGGATCATAAACCGGTACAAATTTCAGTAAGTTGGTTCCATTCGGGGCCTCAGGAGAGAATAGTCATGATCGCAGGATCTGATGGCAGTATGACCATTGATACCATTTCTCAGCAAGTTTCAATCTATATGAGAACGGGAAAAGAGAATATTCCAATCTCAAAAAATAACACAATGCGCTCTATGATGGATCATTTTATAAATTGTGTAAATGGCAGTAGCACACCTAATAACAGCTCACTTGTAGGCGCAATGACTGTGAATGTTATTTCAGCTGCCCGTAATAGTTTGCGTGAAGGGAGAATGATAAAAGTTTTTGATTGAAGATACCACCATTGGTAATAACTCGGATATTAAACATCGGCTTTCGATAATCAATGGTGCATCAATTGGATCACACACTCGGATATTGGATCAGGTAAATCTTTTCAAGTGCAGGATTGGTGACGGATGCAAGATTGGTCCATTTGTTTACATAGAGCCCGGAGTAATTATTGGAAATCGAGTTAAAATAAGGTCATTTGTAGCTATAGTTGAGGGTGTCACAATTGAGGATGATGTATTCATCGGGCCGTTCGTAAGTTTTACTAATGATAAGTACCCAAGAATTGATAATGATGGAAATTGGACACTATTAAGAACCGTAGTTCAAAAAGGTGCGAGCATTGGGTCTAGTTCAGTAATAATTGGGGGAATTACAATCGGATCAAATTCTCTCATAGGTGCAGGCTCTGTAGTAACGAAAGACATACCCAATGATACCTTGGCATTTGGTAACCCTGCAAAGATTATAAGAAATATCAAATCTAACTGATTGCAAACTTATCAACTCCAATATTCTGGAGGAGACAAGATCCATTTATTTATCGTTCATCCATAAAAAAGGAATTCTAGATCTAGTTCTGTCTAAAATTAGAATTACTACTAAAGATATCACTGTTACTCCAGCGACAATTAAGCCGGTCTCGAACCAAGTTTGTGGAATGTATCTAAGTTGAATATTAAGAACACCTGTATTATTGATATTAAAACTGTTTATTCCATCATGTAAAAGAACCGATCCGATATGAACTTCGTCCTGTCCATCACTCTGGATAACCGCTTCCCACCAAGGTGAAAAGCTCTCATGGAAATCTAAAGTAAAAGTCTCACTCGTGTTTACCTTCAATTTCCATAGGGTAGGGTTGTCCATCGAATAGTCAATACTTATGTTATCATCTCGAATGGAATAATCATTGACTTCGAATAGATTGATACCAGCAAGCGATAGTAACGAGTGATTCCGCATGTTCATATCTACAGTGATAGAGACGTATCCAGCCATGTTGCGATTATTACTATCAGCATTGCTTCTATCTTCATCAGTACCGTATGTATCAAAGTAACCTGTAAGCGAATTAGCCTCTCTTATTCTATTTTCTGGTGTCGACGCGTTCAGATAGAAATAATATGCATCCTTTCCATGAACTGATAACGGTTGAATTATTCCATTATGAGATTGTTCGACCTCTAAATCTTGGAAATACACCTTAATATGATATGGAGTATTAATCGAAAAATTACGAATCAAAAATCTATAGACCATATCCTCTTTGAGAAGGAAAGGCTTAACAATAGAAACGAAATCCTTGTTACAACCCTCGATTCTTATAGTCGTACTGGCTCCTGATGTAGAGAGATCTGCCACATCAGAGCAGTATGGGGGTTCGATCCTCAACGGGCCAATTGAAATGGGTTGATACTCGGTTTTATTGGCAGGGTTGTTCCAAGGACTAGTCCCGATCCTATCTTCCTCATACTTGGTAAATTCATATACTCTAATATATTCGCCAAGTTTTTTTTCCATAAAGAGATTCTTGTGACTTGTAAGGAGTCTCTCAAGATCAGCATTATTGATTTCATTTGCGATAGACCATTGAGGAGCTGAAACATCATTCCGCAAGACAATATACTTTATACTAAAGGTCTTAAGATAGTACAGTATCTCTCCCAGATTTTGGGAGCTTAATCCCATAACTAATCTATCAACACCATCCTTTACATATGGATTTGTTCTAACGACATCAATGGCTTGCTTTGGTGACCAAAGCATTAACGGATCCTCTGCATAGGGACGCGCACGCTGAAAGTCATTAGCCATAAATACGGCTCCGCGACTAGGAGGGATCATAAGGACTCGAAAATTACCATCTTCTGAGTCAATCCCATTATAAAAATCAAGTAGCTCGTGATTTTCCTTGTAGAGGTCTGGAAAAGCGTCACTTTCATCTGAGATATTCTCATCTATAGATGTGAACCAAACGGTATGAGGAATTATTACTGCAAGAAGGAATACGATCGTAAGAGATGCCTGGACTACAGTATTGCTTCTTTGAGTTTTGAAAAAGTTGAGAATTAATCTTAATCCAAAAATCAAAAGTATGGAAATCAGTATGTGATACCCTGTTAGGAATCCCACTGGCGACCTTAACAGCTGAAAAAACACAGGATAAACGTCATTTTCAATTAAATAGATAAATAAATTACTAAGAGGTCCGAAAGTGCCGCTTGCCAACCCTAGATATAGAAATGCCACAATACCAATTGGTATCGTGATTAGTCGGGCCCTTTTTTCCCTTTCTAATAATACTGCTGTAAGCATGATTCCAACTATGGGAGCATAGATAAAATATAATATGGGCAGCGATCGAATAAGATAGTGCCAACTCCAATCTATATCAAATATTGCATTACCCACAGGAAAAGTAATGTCCGCGTTTCTAAATTCCCCAAATGGATCAGAAGATAACTCAACTTCATACTCTCGCGTGAAAAATGTTATGGGCAAAAACCAAGAGGTAAGAAGGAATATGATAGCTGAGAAGTAGAAGAGATGCTTGACAAATAATCTCGCCTTTATCCTGGCTACTCCTAGCACGACTATCAAAACTACGATAATTGGTGAAACAAGTAAGATATACTGAACCCATGCAAGAAGAAGGGCAACAAAAGCGATTGAAGCGTAAATAACATTACTAAGCGATGGATTTCTGAGATAGTTAAGCAGGACATACAAGAATAAAGGCACGATGACAATGCCAAAATGGATTCCGAAGAATTCGCCTGATATCAGAAAGTTTACCTTATAAGCGCTTAAACCATAAAATAGCCCTGCTAAAAATGAAATTAGAAAGCTGAATGGGGTGGGGAAAAAGTTGTTTAGCAAATTCTTCGATAGTCTATAAAATAGGTAACTAGCTGATATTGAAGTAGCTAATATATATAAGCTGATCAAATTACCTCCCGATATGCTAAAGAGTTGAGAAGGAAGTAAAAAGAGATATGTATAGAAAAAGTTATAGATATACCACTGCCGATCTTGTCCTAAGAAATTATCCCACCATATGAAATGATTATTCTCAAATTGTCGCTTTAATAAAAGAGGATCATTGGGAACAGTCCAATCAATCGAGTGACCCAATTGTGTATTGTAATTTGAAAGTATAGGAAAAAATAAAACGATCGATATTCCGAGATAGATTAGGAGAATAAATGCCTCCTTCGCGTTATAAATATTAAGTTTGACAGATACAGCTTGCCAGCTTTTCTGCATTTCGATCACTATGAAACTTCATTGCGTAATTGATACACTGTTCTCTTACTGCCATTGAGGGGAATCCTTGCTCCTTGAGAGTAACGATAAGGTTAGAAATACAATTAGCGTCATCTGAAGTTTCATACCCAATTAGAGATGGAAGAATATTTCTGCTAATTCTTACCTTACGAGAGTACTTGTCAGGAGCGGCCGAAAACCATACGTACAACACAGGTGTTCCTGAGAATAGACTTTCGTATGCGGTCAATCCAAGATAATATTCGTCTGCGTAGGTTAGTGTAAGGTTAGCTTTGCTCAGCAAGTAGCGGACGTTCTTGTCAGATAATTCTTTAAACCAATATACATGCTTATTCCTTGATCGCAGTTTTTTTAATACATCTGATAGTTCTCCATCGCCAATGAACACAAACGCGATCGTTGGGCAAGCCGTTATTTCGGCAACTCTCAAATAGGTGAGAAAGTGTTTATACTCTACGTAACGGCCCATATACAGAGCGATAAATTCATAGTTATCCAAAAAAGTATACTTATTATGGAACACGATTCTCTCTTCCTCCGAAATTTTCAAACCATCAATCCAGTTGTTGATAACTATGATTTTTTCATTAGATATTCCACACTCCATTAGGTCGTTCTTAATATCCCGCGAATTTACAAAAAATTTATTAATGTTACTATCCGAATTTCTTATTAGCCATTTAAGTAGCTTCTTCTCGCTAAAGCGATAATCTGTATGTAACCATGGATATATCTTGATAAATTGACCCTTAGTGATTTTCTTAGCGATAATGCAAGGTATGGATGAAAGATAACCGTTAGAGAGAATATTTTGAGTTTTTCTACCCCTGGTACACGTATAGAACAAAGTGACGATAAGCAGTGGTAAACTATTGACAAAATTCAAGTAAGGGTATTTTTCTATTCTGTGGACATATTTATTATAGTTTAACCACTTTGTTCGATATAAATTCAGGTTAAGAGATTTAAGTTCCTCTAACCTGTGATCTGGTTTACCAGTTGTAATGATAGTGATCGTGGTATTTTTCTGGAATTTTTGAGAGGAATCAATATACTTAAGAAGCCTAAAGAACATGTTCCATCCACCATACGGCCCAATCGCAGGACTAATCACTGTTAGCTTCGTCATGACTCTTTCTATTGCTTTTTGTTGAAGAGTAAATTCAACTATTCTAGACGATCAAAATTAGAACTCATGGAATTGTTCAATATTAAGACCGGGTAAATATCGCGGCAAGCCAAATACTTCATAATACTGCTTCTCATTGGTACGTGAGATCAATTGTTAAATTTAGGTCGAGGTGTCAGTATTAATTAACCCAGAACCGTAAATTGATATAGCTAGTGATAAATCCGTAGATGGCTAATATCAAATACCATGCAGGATTGGA
>JAATVP010000215.1 GCA_014523625.1 Nitrososphaerales archaeon TH5896 | reverse complement strand
TGAGTTTCAAGTTTGGTTCATTTGATGTTATACATCCAAAAGCATATTCTCAATTTATTAATGAGATTTTTATATTGGACGTATACCGTACGTCATTATTAAAGAGGGGCGATAATGTTTTAGATTTAGGAGCAGCAACAGGTGATTTCTGCATAATGGCATCTCGAAAAGTTGGTCCTGAAGGAAAGATAATTGCGGTTGAGCCGAATATTGAAGATTATAAAATATTGAAGCTAAACATTGAGAAAAATCGTTGCCATAACATCGTCCCTGTGAACCTTGGAGTAGGAGGAGTTAGTAGCGAGGTCGATATGACATTCTGGGGACAGAAATATAGTTGCAAAATAGAGACTTTGGAGAACATTCTACATACTTTAGAGCTTAAAGATCATCTAAATTTCATAAAAATGGATATCGAAGGATGGGAGACTGAGGTTACAAAAAAAAGTATTAATATCATTAGAAACTGCCCAGTGATATCCCTAGAGTTTCACGACACCAAAGCCGAAATGGACGAACTGATTCTTCCGTACGGATACACATTCGAACCTATCACAATGGGATATATCTATCAGAGAGTAATTAGGAGCTTATTTATTCATCCGATTCCATTATATAAATCAATTCGTTCCTACCTAAAAGATTCAAGATTCCAACTTAAGAAAATTATTACTGGATTTGATATGACTAGATCGTCACTAATGACAGGAACGTATTTGAGAAGATAGAAATCAGGATTCTCGTTGTGAGGTTCTAGTCCAAATGTCTTTATCAAAGTTCTTCAATTCAAGTTTGTTACTGTTTGCCGATCAACTGGTTACAGCAGGAGGAGGTTGGATTTACTGGCTAGTCTTTTCTAAACTAGTGTCGCCTACTGAAATTGGCGTGACAACAACTGTTTATACCGTTGCAGTATTGTTGGTTCTCTTCTCCGAGCTAGGTCTTGAATATCCATTGCTTAAAAAATCAAAATCTAATCCGTCCCAGGCATTTGGAACAACAATTTTGATTGAAGCTGGACTCGTAATTTGTATAGCCCCCATCCTATTCATTGCAATTTACTTACTCTATGATAAATCAATACAAGAATTTGGATGGATCGCGATAATGATAATGGGTTGCACATCCATCAGTTTCGTACTTAGATATTTTCTATTGGGTACATTTCATACTAAGAGTGTTTTTATCATTAGTAGCATTTGCACAGCAATCAAGTTTCTGGTTGCATACGTGTTCGTTTCGTTGGGTTTTGGATCGTTTGGTCTGCTTTTCTCTTTTTTTCTACAGGCTTTCCTACTTTCTGTTATATACTTTGCATACTCCTTAAGGACGTTTAGAATTTCTGTTGGTAGTTGGAATTACATTAAGGACTTTATTGTGGAAGGGCTAGCTAACACTCCCGCCAAACTAGCTAGAATGTTGAGTTTGAACCTAAGCATAATACTCCTAGCCACAGTCGGCATTTCAACTTCCGAAGTTGGAACATTCTATATTGCAATCACAATAAGCATAACAGTCAGTAGTCTTATAACCAGTATGGGATTCATGATTATACCTACTTCTGCCGAATCGAAGAGGAACCTTTCATTTATAAGCTTAAAGTTTGGAGTTAGCCTCACCACTCCTTTGATTGCAGGTCTTGTTGCGGCCCCTCAATTTATTTTGTCACTCATTGGCCCCCAATACATCGCCGAAACTACATCGTTAGTAGTGTTGTCGATTGCAATATTGCCATATTCGATTCTAACTACGTCGATATCAAGTTTTAATTTGACGGGTAACTTCAGAAAAATTATCTTAGTCGGTTGTGTTCAGGTAGTAACTTTTCTCTTAACCTTTTTTATACTTGCACCATCTTACGGAACTGTAGGAACATCAATTGCGATCTTAATGGCATTCATTTCCTCTTCTTCAATTTGTCTTGTCTGGATGAAACATGCTGCATTGAGAATTATTTGGAACTCCTGCATTGCGTTAGCAGCAGGATGGCTTATTAGTTATTTGATAAATATCTCTTTTGATTTCAATAATGTTTACGCTCAACTGCTGTCTATCACTGGCGCTGTTATTGGTACATTCATAGTGCTTGTGATGTTAAAGAGTCTTTCATTAAAAGAACTAAACCTATTGAAAAAAGGATTGCTGAATACTTCATCAAGATAAAGTAAATTCAGTTAATTAGACTTGAAAAGATTTACTCGTTAGAATAATCCGGATAGTTTGGTCTGAACCGTTTAGATTTCCTTTATAATCCGGAAATAAATACCATTAGGTTCCCCTATTTGTAGAATTCTGTCTGAAATTCGGGCTATTGTATATAACGGATAAAATAGAAATAGTAAGAGTGGTTTGTACTTTATGATTCTATAATTGATATCGGAAGTTCGTTCTGCTATATTATACGAGTAGGTATTGACATTGGTAATTCTTAGCCCATTTGCATCACACAGTTTCTTTATATTTTCCTGAGAATATCCTGCTCGCTGGTGATCCAATTTCCTGTACGAATCTTTATTTTTTTGTGAAACATAAGGAACTGTGAAAAGTATAATCCCATTTTTCTTTGTAACTCTGGCTATTTCAGCGAAAGCCAATGCATCATTTGAAATATGCTCTATCACGTCAGAGCATACCACTAGGTCGAAAGACGCATTCGGGAAGCCCAAACTTGTCAAACTCATTTTTTGAAATTCTATATTCTTAAAAGGATTTTCTGCCCTGGCATGATAGACTTTCAGTTCTTCATTATCTACTGCAACTATTCTATCTATATATCTTGAGAGAGTAAAACTGTATATGCCGGTTCCAAATCCTGCATCAAGCATCCTTTCTGAACTATAAGGAATATTCTTCATGATCTGATTAGCTCTCAGTCTAAGCCCTATGTGTGGTATACCAAAAATCTTAAGACCTATTCGTGTGGGCCAGCTGTTCTTGAATATTGATAATTGAGTTTGGACGCGTGGTAACGAATATTGGGTTAGCGTAACTTGACTTAATAAACTAAAGACTGAACCAAACGGCAATAAAATAATGTTAACATAGTGAAATAAAATCTTTCTTATCAAAAGTGTGAATTGAAATAGATCAAAATTATCGGCTTATGTCAAATAGAATAGTAAGGTCTATTGCCTACTTGTTACTTTATCATAATAAAGTTCGATAGTTGGTAAGTCCAGTAAGTAGGTACTTGACCAGTAGGTAGTACACGGCTAATTGATTTATATCCTTGAGGGGGGGTAGATAGTTTCTAACACACGCATGATAGGTTTATCTCACTAGAGTATGGGCGTACATTTTTTACTGTATTTTTCTTCATAATCGCTAAATCACCAGTATGATATAATTTGAAAGATGACGTTGTGATATTGAATCGGGGATGTAATAATGACTCCATTGAAATAGCGGCCTGCTGTTGTATCAAGGATCAGGCACATAGTACCTGTAATAGCTCCTGTTTGAGCATTAGTATCGAATCCTACTTATCGTGATAAATCCAGGTAAAAAAGTGTCTTCCTTGCAGCCAAATTGACCATTAGGCTCAAAGCATGTAATGAAATTAGCATGGTATTATCTATTGCTATGTTAGCCGAATCAGTGCATCAAGAGACGAGCGATTGCCTTATCATAAGCTCTGATAAAATCATCACAATCACCTTAATAAGTTCACTTTCAAAATGACAGGCTTATCAATCAAAACAACAACACTACTGGGATACCAGAATTGCAGACCGATTCTATCGTCTGCCATTTTATCAGTATTGTTCATTATATATATTTTAGACATTGGCTCAATTTTAGGATTAGATGTCTATTATTTAACGGACAGGACGACTCACCACATATTCTTGGCCCCTTATTATGCTATTGACCCATTTTTTGATAGCATCATCATATTGTCGCTATTGGTACTGTGGATTGCAATACAAATAGATAGGATACTGGGATTATCAATTACCTCGATAATCGGAATACTTATCATAGTCGCTCTATATTCTGAAAACAGCTTATTTGTACTAATCCCTGCCGCCACTTCAGTCCCTGTTCTAAGTGTTGCCATTTTGACAAGCCTCGCTTTTGCCAAATCGAACATAAGAGAGAACAGGTATTTCATCGCCTTCGCATCTATTTTTCTAATAATAATTGCTGGAATTTCAGCGTATATGTCTCTTTCAAGGATAACTAGTGGCCCGAGTGACATCAACGATCCCTTTATGCGAATTTACCTGACATTATCATATGTATCTCCTTTGATTATGTTTTTGATCGGATTTTCAATATTCCTAAATTTGCTAGGTAAACCTGTATTGAATCCATTTAGAATCAAAAAATTGCTGACTCTAGATATCTCCCAGCACGAAACCAATTCTAACAAGAATAAATATTTGATCCTTTGTATAGCTTTTTCAATTTTTCTTGTACTTGTACCTCACTTTAATCCGGCTAGAGAACTCCACGAAAACGTCAGTGTCGACATAGTTTACTATACGAGATGGATTGCGGAATTGGATGATGCCAATACTTTGGGCGCTTTTGTCCACACTTTATTCATTGAACTTAGCGGAGGAGATAGGCCAGTCTCTTTATTGCTCATGTTCATACTTTCTAGGATCTCAGCCGATAACATAACGGCGACTTTAGAAATTATCATGCCTATTATTTTAGCGCCATCCCTTGTTATCGCTGTCTTTTATCTTACGAAAGAACTCATGTCCAATGATAGAATTGCGATGTTTGCTGCATTGCTATCCTCAATGTCCTTTCAGATCTTGGCCGGAACCTATTCTGGATATTATTCGAACTGGTCAGCATTAATTGTTACCTACCTAGCCCTCACTTTCTTACTTAAATATCTAAGGGGTGGTGAGAAAAAGTCCCTTTTACTCATTTATGGTAGTTTAACTGTTGTAGTTCTTTTCCTTCATACATATACCTGGACAGTCCTAATGATGTTTACTATTGCCTTCCTTACAGTTTCTTCTATACTGAGAATATATCCTAGAAATAGATTGATAGCTATTTCATTGGTAATTGTGGCTGTGATCGCTTTTGATACTATCAAAGCTTATTCCGGAATTGGCTCAGGAGGTATTGGCCAGGATTTGATCGTCGTAGAAGGAACTCAGACAGGAGTCGAACAGCTCGAAATACGTTGGGATAACCTTGTTCGAACTGTTCAAGTTTATGTTGGAGGAATCTATGGTAATATCTTTTTTCTATCCATGGTCTTTATTGGAACAATATTGCTATTCAATTCTACTAGGAATATTCCAAAGGTATTTGTTTTTACTTTTATCTCAATGATGATTTTACCTTTGTTTTTTGGGAACAGAGACATAATGGCACGCATGTTCTATGATATCCCATTTCAAATCCCGGCCGCAATCACTCTAGTCTGGTTTCAATCGAAAGGACGAATGGGAAAAACACTTGTTGTGTCAACTATAGCCTGCCTTATCGCAACAGCAATTAGGCTATCAACCAATTTCTGATTTAGATCAATTATTCATGCTAATTCGAAAATAATATCAAGACGCATACTGCTAGTACTCTTCTACTCCAGTGTTAATTTAGCTTGCGCTTTCCACGAATTTTCAGCTGATTGTACTCTGTGTATTTGAACTCAAAATTTTTGATGATGTATCAAATTTTCGATCATGACTTTAATCATCATGATTACGATGATAATATAAGATCGTTGAACCTTTCGGCACTTTCCTCCCAACTGAACTTCCGTGAATATGACAAGGCATTTCTTGAATATCTCTCGAGTATTTCATCATTAGTTAACAATCGAAACGCAGATTCCGCTAAAGAGGATGGCGACGAGGATTTTGTCAGGATTCCTGTCTCCTCATTGAGGATTGAGTCTCTAAGTCCTGGTACATCATAACCGATTACAGGAGTACCCATTGCATTGGCTTCAATCACCACTAGCCCCCAGCCTTCTCTCACTGAAGGTACTAGGACTAATTGAGCCCTACGCAAAAGATCATACTTTAGGATATTCGGAACATATCCGAAAAACTGAACATCAGACCCAGCTCTCTCCTGCAAATAGGGTCTCATTGGCCCGTCGCCAATAAGCCACATTTTTGCATCTGGAATTTTATTTTTAATGATTTTAAATGCTTCTATGGCATGATTCGCCAATTTGTGTCTCCTAAGTCTTCCAATAAAACAAATAGTAGGTTGGACCTCTTTTTCCGAGACCTTTGGAAGCGGGTCTACATCTAACCCATTCTGAATTACATTGACCTTCGTAAATCCCAGGCTCTCAAGATCTGAGAGTGATGAGTTAGAAACAGTTATTGTTTGAGTATCCTTATAAGGTATCAACCATCTCTTTTCCATCACGTGATAACAAAAGTAATTAATCGGAAAGGGGATCTCGTAAAACCATTCTTCCTTAATTAGCTGATGAAAGATGGCAATAACTGGTCTGTCATTAACTATCTGAGGGCTTAAAAAGGGTCTTCCATTGATCTCATCTATAACGAGATCATAGCTTGACCTATAATTCTCAAAATACTGTTTAGCTCTCCTGTAAACCGAATACTTACCTCCGTGTCTTATAATTAGTACTCCGTCGATCTCCTCTGAAGATAAGCTGCCCTCAGTCTTTGTGGTGAAGAGCGTAACTGAATGTCCTTTTCTAGCGAGCCTTGTCAATATCTGATGTGTATAGATTTCGGCACCACCTGATTCAGGGTGTTTAATATCCCTCCAGTTAAACCACAGTATACGCAATACTGTGGGATACATCATTGATTTTGTATTTATCGGTTAAGAAATAATTCTCAGTAATTAGATTGTTGATATTGAGCAAATATGTGAGACAGAAAGAGTAGATGAATTATTTTAGATCTTGTCTAAAGCTGTGGCGCATGGAATAGACTGCAGGTATAATCCAAATTAAGAATGTGCCTTGACCGTAGAGCAAAGATATTATGCTATGCAATTGCCCAGTATCTCGTAACCTATTAACCTTCGAACATAATTGACATGTCTAGAATCCTAGCTGAGGCCATGAATATTGCTAAGGATGAACAAACTCATCGCCTCAATTAATTCATAAATTGTTGCTATTTATGGAATAGTCCATTATTACTACCAACTACAAATATCTCCATCAGAATTTGCTATAACATGCACATCAGTGTTATCTCTTAATCCCTAACTAGGAGGCTCCCACGCTGACCAACCTGGGTAAAAAAATCAGACCTTCCCGATCACCATTGCCTAAACTTCTATTTAGACTCGTCTCAGCAAATGATGTAGGATAAATCGTAAGAAGATTGTCAGTTACAGGACCTAGACCGATTGCTTGACCCAATTCATGCAAAGCAACAAATAGAGTATCTAGAGAACTCCCAAATAGTTACAAACCATCTACAAAGGAAACGAACCAGTTTTCACCACTATCTAATGTTATTGCCTTTGAGGTCAGGGTTCGATCAGGAAGAGTGAAGGATTAACAAGCGAATCCTGCCTGACCGAAAGGTCAGTCAATAAACTCCCGTACGTATTAAATCTTTGCCGAAATAAAATCACTTGTCAGACTGAATGCATAGCCTGGTTTGAATGTACTAAATTCCCCGAACGCCTCCACATATGAAATTTGTGAAGGTTTTTTACAATACTGACATTAACGATATTTGATAAGCATTTTGATATTATTATATGCTATATTTTACTATCCATAGTAACCCATCTTAGGAAATTAATTGATGAGTAAAACATTTGCAACCAATTAAATAATTGATAGCCTCTTCAGTAAGAATTCTATTGAGAAGATCTTCATCTGTTGTTAAATAAGATTGGAATGGCCTTTTTCCAGCTAAATGCTTTTGATGTAGAAGTATTAAAGAAGCAATATCCTAGGAATGCAAATTAATGCTCCAATTTCCCACGACAAACCAGAGATTACTAGTGTAACCGAGAAAAAGCTGCCAAGCATTTCCATAATAATTCCAGTTTACAATGAAGAGAAACGAATTGAGAGAGGCTTAAACAGAACACTTTCGTTTTGTCAGTTGGCAGGATGGGATTATGAAATAATTGTAGCATCAGAAGGTAGCCAAGACGAGACAGTCGAGTTAGTTAAGAAGAACTTTCAGCCTAATGAGAGAATTAAACTTCTTACAGGCAGCAAGAGAATTGGGAAGGGAGGGTCAATCAAGAATGCAATTAAATCAGTATCAAAAGAATATCTAGCTTACATGGATGTCGATCTATCTGCTGATCCTTCGGAATTCACAAGGTTACTTGCTCATTCGGATAATTATGATATCGTGTTGGGATCACGGATTATCCGTGGAGATCTGGCTCCCATTGAGAGACCCATTGCTAGAACTATCTTCTCGTTCATGTACTCCACGTCTTTTAGAATACTGTTCCATACCAATATTAGAGATCCACAATGTGGCTTCAAAATCTTTAGGAAGGATTTTGCAGATACTCTCTTTAGTGCTGTTACCACTAATGGGTTTGCTTTTGATTCAGAAGTTATAGCACAAGCAATTAGTCTTGGAGCAAGCATCAAGGAGATACCAATAATATGGAAGCATAAATCGTATTCAAAGATAAGCATACCCCGACAAATAATGTTAATGGGTAAGGATTTGTTATCCATCAGATATCGGATTCTCAGGGATACCTACACTAAGAATGTCATGATGAATAAAGAAGCAGTACGATAGAAGTCTACTTGCCTTAGAATGCATTGTCCCAACTGCCACTTATAGAATTTGCTTCTCAATATGTGGTTAGTCTATTGACCCTCCTCTCAACTTCGATCAATGGTTCAATGTAGATGAGATATATTTCGCCACATCTGTTAAGGTCAATGATCCCTAAAAGGTCGGGGATTTAAACGTGTTAATAGGAGTCATACTACAGGCTACATCTAATCAGTGTAATCACAGATAACGTAAAAAAATTACATAATTTCTCCATTTAACGTTTTGATAAATCAATTATTGTATAATCGAAAGTGAATAAGCGCTGAGGGAATTTACTAGTAGATACAGACACCAGATGATCTGGCAGATCATGCCAGATGACTTGGCTGTGTTAATCACACATCCAAGAAAGCACGAAAAAAGTCATTATACCCTCGGCCATTACCAAAGTCAAGAATGCTGCGATCCTCTTTAACACCCCAGCAAATAGAAATAGGGAATCTTGACAGTTTAGAGCATGGGTCTGCCACGTTTGAGCGGTACACTGCCTCCGATGTAGCCGATAACAATAGTCTCGATGACGACGCTGTAACTGCTGTCACCAACGAAGAACCACCATTAGAGGTAACGAACCATCCCAATCTGAAATGCGTTACGTCAAGCCTTACAGGCGATGAAGTACTCGAATCGGCTGCACAATATTCATCGACTCAAAACGCTAAGACTCTTGAAGGTTCGAATCCAATCAAAACTGTTGAAAGTGATAGTATCGCCCTTCCCCAACTTATAGATGAAGCCATACTTAAGCCAGTACTGAGTCAAATGAACCCAGAATGGTACCGGAAGCTTTTTCCACCCTAGCTTCGGGGGGATGACCACTCTTAATCTACCTTTCGAATTTTGCATTACACGTACATAAAATCAGGGTCACATATCAGGATAGATTTCTATCCCAGCAAAAATCAATGATATCCTAAATTTTGCATTTTTGCCAGACACTTACATGACGAAGTATTTAACCAACGATCCGAGTTTATTACAAAAATAATTACTACGATGATTAGGTAATTGAAGATGGATCTATTTCTTTGTGGAGATTTAATCTGTTGTGTTGCCAGACAAAGAAAATAGGCCCTTTTTTAACTTGATTTTATCCCTTGAGACACAACCTGCCTCATCATAGATCCATTCCTTTCGCCTTCTATTTGAAAACGTGATCATGTTTGGCTCACCAGTCTTTTAGTATCTGGTTTACCCAATCATAAATGCTTCTTAGCAATTCTTCTGTGCTATAGCCTATTAGACTGGCCATTTTAGGCCTCAGTATTTATCATAGTATCATTTGTTTCTAACAGAATACATAACCTTTTTAATGACGATTACAACTCAAAAATAGCTAATTACAAATATTCACGATTTTTGGGGTATCTAACGAAGCGAATCTATATTATTTGAACTCCAACCACACGGTGTCAAAGTGATCCCATTAGAACCAGGCGTCATCAACATTTTCCTGAGGTGTCGGTACTGCGAGTGACAACAATGGTACAGATAATTATTGTACATCCTAGCTGGCGATAAGGTTTTGTCAGAAGAGCTCCGCTTGCGAATGTGGAGGGGGAACCCAAATAGTTTAGCTCCTGCAGCTTAGAGACCAGGGGGCGTGCTATTTCTAACAGAGTCGTCTCGCATAGAGAGGGCTAGCCAACCGACTACGGGGGCCATTTGACCCATTTAACGTCCAAGTTGACCTCTTTGACCTGAATTCTGACTCGTTTCTTTCTATATTTGACCCCTTTGACTCATTGCCGCCCTGCTCAATGCGAGCTTGACGAGGGTAATGTATAAGTAATCACAATCTATCGTCAATATG
>JAATVP010000214.1 GCA_014523625.1 Nitrososphaerales archaeon TH5896 | reverse complement strand
TGACCGCAATTATACCTCAAATAATACGAGAAGCAGTTTTAGAGAGTTATCTATCCGGAATATTTAGGCACGAGAATGCAATAAGGCATGGTGTGAGCGATGCTACTGTCAGTAATATCGTCTCAGAAAATAAGCTGAAATACGGTCCAGGATTAATAGAACGATGCAGGAACCTTTCTCTTGCTATGTCTAGATCCGGTCTCTCCATAGGAAAGTGTGAGATTGGACATAGGATTGAGATGATTTTAAGGAATATGGGAGCAGATGATGAAGACTTCGAAGATTTTATCAAGCAGCTTTGGGAGCTTCACAGAGAGGCTGGCTTACCCCCTACCCGAATAGCGGAAGAAGTTAAAGAGCTCCACTTCTTCCGTGGACAAAACCAATGCCTAAATGGGGCAATCTCGATTCCTCGGATCGTCGAAAATATTGAAGCCGCGAAGTCGGAGGAAAAGAGACAATTGCAGACCAACTATTCGCTACGATTAGAAAAAGATGATCTAACAAAGACGATACATAAGATCAGTGCACAGAAAGAGGCTTTAGAGGCAGAATTTGAATGCGAGACAGATCTCAAGAGAGGCCTTGATGCAATTGAATTCCGAAAGGAACGGATTCCGGCATTAGTAGATTTGGCGAAGGTTGTCAAAAAACACCATTATTCAATTGACGAAATAGCGAATAGGATAGCGTACATTGCAGAATCTGAAGATGAGAGCTTTAGGATTCATAATGAAAACCTTCTTCTAAAACTTAAAAATGACGGACTCCTTAAAGAGAACGCCAACCTAGAGGATGCTATATCAAGGAACTCCCAGAATTTACGTGAGCTAGAATATCTCAAGGATAAGGGAATTGGTCTCAAGGAGTTAAAGCTACTGAACAATCTTATCGATGAAATCCAAAGGGTACTGGTTCAAGACCTAGGCCACAACCGCCATGAAATGCCTATCGAAAAGAATGCCGCTTTCAGAAAGCACTTTAGAGATCTCGAGGAATACTATCTCGATTACTTAGATTTGGGTGCGAAGGTGAGCGAACGCAAGTCTCAACTGGATAGCTTAGAATCTGCATACAATATGTTGTTGGCAAACTTGAATCTCACCAAAGAGACGGCCACGCTAACTAGATCGCTAACAAAGATGGGAATCAAGAAAGATGACCTTGAACATGTAAGACAGATAATCATAGAAAACCGTCATCCCCAGCCTCAAACTTTGCGAATCTCATCACCGGACCAAGCGCCAAAATATTTATCTGCAAACAATTCAAAACCCGACATTCAAGAGGAGATGGTCAATACTCCTAGAAAGGATTCTTCGTTACCAAAATCAGAATCGTATCTGGATGTTGATGGAAGCACCTTGACTGGGCCGAAGGAAACGATTCCTAATGGCGCGGCAGAATCTTGTGATATACTAGAAATGACCTTGGATGGACTCCATTCTCACTTAGATGGAAACCATACTGCTTGTCCTAAAAGCAATGTAAGTTTTCAACTTGAAGAAAAGGAACATTATATGACGCGATCTGACAAGTCAAAAGTTTCAAAAAGAATACGCCCTCTGCACCTTCCACGAAGACTTGGAGAGAAAAGGACTACATTGTCTACTTCTAAGATCGGTTTACACCAAACTAGATTATCTGAGGCCGCCTATGCAAGGCAGCAAACAAGTAGGGCTATTCGACCTAATCTTGACATCAGTCTGTGGGGGCCTAATCTACCTTCACAGGCACCAGTTTTATTTCCGTGGAGTAATAAAATGCCAAAGATTTTGAAAGGGAGTAAGTATATCATTCCCAAGATTTAGGCGTGGTGCACGAGTGATCTAAACGATACCGATATTCGATATTTTCGATGAGAATGTTTCAGCCCTTTAGCAGAATGAATAATGTCGTTTGTATGCCAACCAGAAAATAAACTTGAAAAAGATAAGATTGACACATTTATAGTTCACCACTGCAGAGCGGATGATAAGGTTTAAGATTACAACTTTGTAATATACTATACACAGGCATGACTTTGAACTCTTTCAAAATCCATTCTGATCACACATTGACGTGATGCATCATCTGCACACCTTCGATTCACATATACTTGATATCTGTCTTTTGATTACAGTCAATAGTTAATAGCAATATTAAATTACATTTTTTTGTTGTCAACATATCCTGAGCTTACCATTCGACATAGGGTTTAAGAAATAAGCATTTTAAAAAATTATCAACGACAGATCTTGGTATCGTATTTCTTGAATTTGCTGAATGAGATACAGAGATCCGAATAGACTCCGATAATAAGGCGGAAGCGTCAACAACGATTAAACGCATTAATCGAATAAGAAAGGCAGTAATTGTTCTCCATGAATATCTCAAAAAATGATTCTAAAAGTGCTATCCTTTCCTAGAGACTTAGGGGACGAAGCGCACAGGCTCCAGTTTTCTCACTGAACCGAGCATCGATCTTTATGAGAAATTACCGTAATTGATGTGATTATGGGATGTAGAAAATCAATTAAAACTACCGGGGATAAACCTGTTCTTGTATGATCATTTATTCTGGCATGAAATCGAGTATTTGAATGTAGGTCGGACCTTTTATTCTCTAATTTTCATAAATCCGGACTCCCTGGATTAAAGCAACGTTTCTAAAAAAAGTAAAATTGTAAATACAAGCAAACGTAGTGAGAGGTACTGAATTATTAACAAATCAGCTGAAAGCAACCAAGGTTAATCAGTGGATGGCGATATTTTAAAACTCAATTCTATAACAAATCGGTAACCAAGAGGTTGTAGTTAATTCTTGCGAAAATACCTGAATCCTAAAATTACAGGTATCAGCAACATAAATGTTCCCTTCAGAGTCTACGTCTATACCCTCGGGCTCTATAAACTGTCCATCACCTCACCCTCGTTTCCAAATGTAGATATATATTCACCATTTCCTGAGAATTTTTGAATTCGATGGTTATTTATACCCGTTATGTAAACGCTATCGTTTGATTCTATGGCAACACCTGCCGGACCATCAAATTGTCACGGTTCATCTGCCTGAGTTCCCAATTTTGTAACAAACCCATACTCTAATGAACTTCCTGTCTGAGCAAGAGCTTTGTCATGAATAGTTGGAATCATTATTACGAAACTCACTGTTGAAACAGCACATAAGTATGCGATCGCATGATAAGCATATGTTGACATCTCAAATCCTAGAGAAGACCGAAGAATAGGCCTTATATTCCTAATTGTTCAATTTAAATTTAATACGAATATCGGGCGCGCCCTTGACGAGCGGATACACTTATTAGCATTGTCAAAGAAGGAATATTTTGATTTTTCATGAAAGGTGGACTTTATGATAATATGCAAGTACTAATGCTTGGATCTGCTCTGATGATGCTCTTTCTTTTCGCTGCCTCCTTCTTTGACGTGAATGCTAGCACCAATGAGACGACTGCAGTGAGCATTGCCAAAGCCGGTGATTTAGGCAATCCATTTTATGAACAGCATTATGAAGGAACATTGGGGAAACCTGAATTATTGAACCAGAGTCTCACAGGAAACTTCACAGGGGAAGGAATACTAAATGGGTCTTTGAATGTAAGCGCGGAGGTGAATTTTGAACGGACATTTAGAGATAACGATACCGCATTTCTTCAAGGAAATGCACAGCTCATCGCTGAAAATGGGGATACTGCAGTATATGACTACTATGCATTTACTAATTACAATTCTGATGGTACCTCACAAGGAAGTGGAGTGTCAATCTTTAATGATGGAGCGAGTGGTGAACTATCATTTCTAAGCAACACGATAGGAATATACAAGAATTTTGTTGATAGCAGCGGAAATGGTACATTCCTGATGTGGCAGTGGAAGTAAACAATCTCTCAGTTCAGGTTATAGGATATGCCGGGGTCCAAGATATGCTAAAAAGGGGACTTAGCTTTCTGAACGGATATAGTTTATCAGTCAAAGCTGGGGCCTGTAATTTTAATTGGAGTTAATTCTAATATGGTACGTTACGTCGGTCGCAAAATTTGTGCTACACATAGCAGGCTCAAAGTAGTGTTACATCGAGTAACACTTCTTTGAAGCAAACTTCATGATTTCCCGGTGCCCTAGGCTTCATGATTATCCACCTGCCATCGGAGATTGCCTCAATCTTTTCTGGAGGTAGACCACCTGGATTGTCTTCTGCAAGCTGCAATTCGAAAAAAAGACTACAAACTATATTGTTTAAGATTAGCTGTTGGCACGTTCATCCTTCCGTATAAAATACTGCACTTCAATATTGAACTGCCTATTGCACAATAGACTAAACTTTAGTTTGTATGATGCTAGAGCGAAAGTCTGCGGATTTCCTCTTTTTCTTGAGGAGATCCGGTATTGTACAAATCTATATGCCTAAACTCTTCTAGATGCAGTAACCTCTCTTGATTCGTTTCAAAGGTTGAACCACATACATAGCAACTATAGCCGTGCGGTATCGATGGATACCCATTCTGATTAGGCCCCTTACCATTTTGAATATTGCTACTTGTCTTCATCGTGATACGAGTAAATAGCCCCGTCCTATGGTCATCCACAACATCACGGATCGACATCTTAAGGTTCATAATAATATGAACAAAACTCATATAAAAGCATGTAACATTGGTTCCAACAACTATTTCGGTGCTATATATTTATAATATATCAAAATATGTTGAAATTCATAATGATGATGTTTGTATCGCTCAGCCGAAGGAATCGCTGAATTGGTGTACTCTCTTATTTTTTGTTCACAGATGTAAACATGGCAGAGTTAATCAGAACGCTTTGAGAAGCAATGGAGCTGGTAGGAACTTGGTCAGAGCCAAATGCTGGCTCCAAGTAATACTAATCCACACGTGTTTTTAATTCGACCGTTTGCGTCAAGTGATGAATTCAATTTAAATATCCTACTATTCAAAGTCAGGATACTACCTGCATTAGATAACAAGACACTTATTAGTTACTTTCTTATATTATATAATACGAATATGGACTTTGACATACTCTGCAAGGATATTCTTAGTCTGGACTCGAAAATAAGGTTCGCAGGTGTGTGTGACGATTCGGGTGCAATAAAATATGGTGGGCAACGCGAGGGAGTCACAAATCTTTTGTCTCCAGATGAAACCAGAAGATCCAATTTACAGGCTTTGGCCAGATGGGCTTTGAGGAGCTCTTTATCATCAAAAATTGGTAGAGGAAAATATGCAATGACAGAATACCAGAAAATTAAGCGAATGACGTTTCCACTGGGGCAAGACCAATTACTCTTGGTTACTACCGAAGTTGATGCAGATCACGATAAGATAATAAAAAATATTCTTGGGATGGTTAAATGACTGAGGTTGTTAATTTGAGATCATTTTAAATAATTAAATGATGATATGTAACATATGCCAGATGTAATCCAGAATTGGGATAGGCTGGTACTAAAAGGAGTGCGGTCAAGCGACAACGAAGATATGGGGAATATCATTGCAATTGTTAAAGATGCTCTTTTTTTAATGACAGGGAGGCATGTCTTTAAGATACCAAAGTCATTTGTACAGGGGTTTAATGGAGCCGAAGTCTCCTTAGGTGTCCCCGCGGTCGAAGTATTAAAGTTAGAATTAACCTAGTCTCAGCTCATTCTACCCTTCGTGGTTCCCAAATCTGTCATCATATGCTTAGTTATCGTTATGCTCAATCAAAGGTGTTCTTTGATCTCATGAACTGACACAGAACAGTCATGAATATTTTCCGAAATATTGAGTGTCAAAAAAAATATTCTCTGTCCGCTACTACGTTTGAACGATGTTCGATTGTGCAACCGTTAGACATTTTTTAACCCATAATTTCACAGATTTGCTATCACCTATAACCGGCTATTCATCGAATTTTTAATAGGTGAGTAGTGCAAGAGAGCGTTCCCAGGTCCAATATTCATTTCCGCCTATTTATGACATCATTGACATTATTGCTCTTTCTACACACTAATACTCATTTTATATTCAACATAGCAACCCCGCCCTTTTTATGAATAATATTCCCTTAAGATGATATGAAAGAAGTACGTCACAACATCTTCGTTGTCTTCAGGGAGCAGTGGTGCATACTATGATGAGAGTATTTCCTATTCAAGCATTCTTTTTGTGATGAATTCATGTAGCTGAAAATCCGACATGTCCTTTTTTGCAGTTGCCAGAGATTTTGAATCTTCTCCTACAGTGTACCTGAAAAAACACTGTGAGGACGATGATGCAATCTTGACTGCTTCTAAAATATTTTTCGAGACTAATGCAGGGGAGGGTGCGTTCTTCATAAGGGGATAGTAATGAGATAGAAATGCATCAATTGTTTGGGAATAATGTGAAAACGAAGCATTTTTCCTTAACCTCCCTGACTTTGACTTTTTGCCAATCAAGCTCGGAAATTTGATGTTTGGTACGAAATTTGAGTTGATGACTCCAGGTTCTATTAGAATCACCTTGATCCCGTGCGGTCGAAGCTCGTAGGATATGGATTCGCTTAACCCTTCTAATGCAAATTTAGAACTAGAGTATATGCATTCACTAGGTATTCCAACGACCCCTGCTATCGAAGTAACATTTACGATAATCCCACGTCTCTGCTTCCTCATTGTAGGTAAAACTTCTTTGATGACTCTTACCGCTCCAAAGTAATTCGTTTCAAATTGGTTCTTTATCTCCTTAGTGGTCATATCCTCTAAAGCGCCAAACAAACCGTATCCTGCATTATTTACTAAAATATCAATTCTGTTCACCTTATTGATTATTTTTTTTACCACTTTTCTTACAGAATCGTCATTATTTACATCCATCTTTAGGACAGTTATTGGAAGGTTCTCTGCTTTAGCTATTCTCTTGATGGTATCGCCTTTTTGTGGTGTTCGCATCGTAGCAAACGTATCAATTCCTTTTCGCGCCAGAGCCAACGATGTTTCAAATCCTATTCCAGATGAGCTGCCAGTGACCAATGCAATACTTGCTTTCACCATTTGACTCTAAGAAGGTGCAGAAATGATATATTTCTAGTGACGTTAGGCAATAGATGCTGTGTAAGTCAACTCCATACACAGTACCGGGGACAGTAATTCACTAACAATAAGTATTGTCAGCCGTAATTGAAGACAGTATATAAAGCCGTTTAGCAAGAAACACGTATCGTGCTTGTAGTTTCAGAACAAATTCGATTCTTCTAAATGGAGCAATGTTGCCATAAGAGTAAATATTGGCCATTAATTTCGATTACCTTTGGATCACGAAATCATTTTACTACGGACTTAATGGAATCCAAAAATGATCGAATCTCGAATTATCTCCGAAGCGTTTCCGCTGCCAAATATCTCCTTGCAATCATCTTTCTGTAAAGACGGAATTCGTTGAAGAATAAGGTCTACTATCTCCTCTTTCTTGAAGGAGCAGAGTGTATTCCAACCTCCTTGTAAGGTTTCCACCCATTCGGTGCTTTTTCTAATTGTGATGCATGGAATGGAGCAGAGATAGGCTTCTTTTTGAAGGCCCCCTGAATCAGTAACCACCTTGTATGATTCTTTCACTAGCCGGAGAAAGTCGATGTAGCCTAATGGTTTGATTATCTTGACATTTTCTAAGCCGACCAGCTCCTCGTATAATCCATATGATTTGAGAATTCTCTCAGTTCTTGGATGGATAGGGAATACTATCTGCAATTGATCTCCATGGTCAATATATTTGCCCGCATAACTAGAACTACTTACACTTGAAACCTTCGGCTGCTTCAGATCTGATGATCTGGACCGATCAGAAGTCTCTAGTTCTATTTGACGAAATGTCTCCACGATAGTCTTAAGATTAGAGTATGTACCCGTACTCTCAGCTCTATGCATTGTGAAGAGGATGAATTTTTTTGGTTCCAGCAATAACTCTTTCAAGATCGCCGAATTTTTTGAGAATTTCCATGCCTCATTTACAACTTCAACCGATACATCTCCCGAGTTGATGATCCTCCCCGCTGAATGTTCATCCTTCAAATTCCTCGCTGCTGTGCCAGTTGGTGCGTAAAGGAGATCACTTAAGTGATCTGTCAAGATTCGATTTCGCTCTTCAGGCATCCTTTTATCAAAACTCCTGAGACCAGCTTCTATGTGTGCAACTGGTATGTTATTCGCCGAGGCCGCAAAAGCGCCCGCAAGAGTAGAATTTGTATCCCCATAAACAAGTACTAGATCAGGTTTTGAAGCAACACCACCACCATCACCTTCTACGGCCTCTTTCTGTCCATATCCAAGCTCTGCCTCAACTCCTTTTATCATCTCCGCTATCTGTTCACCAGGGCTTGTCGAACCAATACCAAGATTGATATCAGGTTTAGGGATCCGGAGCTCTTTGAAGAATATATCTGACATCTCGTAATCATAGTGCTGACCTGTGTGAACGATGACATGGTCACAATATTTCGTTAACGATTTGTGAATTGGAGCTAATTTTACAAAGTTGGGCCTAGCGCCGACCACAGATACAATTTTCATGTTAAAGACCTTACGAGACTCAAAGGCATAGGAGGGCTGAAGATACCATTATTCGATAGTTAAACAATAGACAAAGGATTGTGTTAGGAACAGAAATGTTGGTCATAAGTATGTGAATTCCGAGTCTGGTTCCTTCCATAATCCAAGCCTGTTATGCAGCCAAGGATAAAAATTATAGTTCTCATCGAAATGCTTCTTAAGAATATCCATTACTTTAGGAGACACTTGCCCTGGTTCCCCATAGATCGTCTTCTTGTTTTTGTTGTTGTAAGAAGGGATTCGCTGTTGATCGACCCGCTTGACTATCTCTACTATCCATTTCGGACTTACAGGAGGCGCGAGGACATTTCCTCGCGCTTCAAATATAGTCTCAGGCCTATCTGTGTTGAGTCTCACCGTCACTGAATTTACTCTAGGAAAATATAGTAGCTCTTCCTGCATTGAACCCGAATCGGTAAGCTCCAACCAGCAGCTTCCACTATCTAAAAATTCGATAACATGGCCATATTCCTTCCATAGAGGAGTTTGAACAAAGGAATGTGGATATTCCCTTTGAAGCCTGTCCAGTAAATCAGTTAAGCCATACCTGTCAAGTGCATGTTGGGTTGCGGTAAGCTTGATCAGAATTACTTTATAACCTGCCTTGACCAATTCTACCAAGCTCTTAACTATGACTGAGAATCTAGAAGGAGTGAGATTTTCTCTTCTATGAATATCAACTCTTATCCATTCTTTTCGTACCGGCGAAGCACCCTTTAAAGACGATGTCAAAGTCAGCTCAGATACCAATTCTGGATACATGTCAAATATACTCGATTGCGGCTTGCTTCTACGTTTCATTTCAATTGCATCTACTACGGAGTTTCCGACTACATAGATCAAGTCCTCAGGGTATCCTTCTCTAATGAGGTTGTCTCTATTCAACACAGTCGGCGCAAAAAAAAACTGCGCCCCTGCAGAACAGATCCAAGTGTCGACTTGTTCCGGGAATGGCTCATCGCGTGCAATGAACCAATAGTCACTATCAAACTGCGAATTGACAAATTCCTCTATTTGGTCTCTATTTGGCTCGTTCAAAGTGAGCTTTCTCACGTATTTTGGGCTCATGGAACGAAGGCCGGCCTCATTCTGGGCAACTTTTTGTCCTAGTCCAAAGAGCCAGGACAGAGGTGTGATACCTGCTACAAGCGTGTCGCCGTGGACTACCGGAAGTAAGGTTCTGCCAGGAATTTTCTCCTTAAATATTTTACCAAATATTGCAAATTTCAGCAATAGCTCGCTAGCCTTTTCCATCAGGTTCCCTCTTACTTGCAGGTCGCAAGCTACCGACTCTTGGATATTGAACTCTTGTATGCCGTAACCTAGGGTATTATCGAAATGTTGACCAGTATCAATCACAATAGACGGGATCCGACGTTTAATGGCTTCCGCTACAAGTGGAGCTTGTTTATAGAAATCAGGCTTTGTACCCGTCACTATTGCTAATATAGGATAATTGGAACCATATTCCCTTGCCACATTTAACGCCATTTCTATCGAATCATGATTGATAGCAAGGGGAAGGTAATTAGTGAAAACGTTTTGATAATCGTATTTGTCTTTCAACGCCCCAACTGATCGTCATTCGATCTGCAATTTAGCCTTTTTTTAATTACCTAGAATGTTCATGCGGTTGCAATTCAAAGATTCTTGTCGGGCTTTTTTTCAAACCTAGACGTACAACAGACGGATCAAGATTCTACGTCCAATACTCTCATCGAGTTTCCAATTTGGTCACCAAGGCTAGTCGAATCAACTTCAAGAGTGAATTCAGGCTGTTGAATATTATTTGCAATAATTTAGATTGTAGAGATTTAACTGTGCCTCAAGAATGCACAGCTTATTATGAGCCTCATTTCTAGCTGCCTACTAAGGTCTATGAAGTGCGTCATCCTTCAAAAGATTAATAAAGCCAAAATTTCCTATTTGAAGTACATTTGGTAACAGAATCCCAAATTTTGAATTGTATTTCAGACGACAAGTGTAGGGAAATGCTATCTGTGATTAAGGAAGGCCAGTCTCTTTCAATTGCTGGTTTGCAACTTACACGAAAACAATTCTATTCTAGACTTCATGCCTTGATAATCTATAATCTAGTTAGTAAGGCAAATGGTAAATATCACCTCACCTCGTTTGGGAAGGTAGTCTTTGACTGGCATCTGTTATTAATGCAAGCTATTTCAGAGGAATACTGGAAGTTAAAGGCATTGGATGTTCTGGATTCATCTGGCATTCCTGATTCTGAACGGAGAAAGATAATGGATGCCCTATTAAAAAATGAAAAATTAAGGCAATTTGTTAAAGCATAATAAGCATTGCCTTCTTTTACTTGCACTTAGTTCTGTCCGGATGGTTCGCCTGTAGAAATCGACTACTTTTATCGGCTGGTAGTAGCGATGGCCTTATGGTTCCTAAATGGAAGCTACAACAGATTGACCTAGGCTTGCTTAAGAATTGACGATAGAACGCACACAATTTGGTTCTTAAGATAGTCAGAAATATGCGAACTGCAGTTTAGTTCTCCAAACCCGCCCGAAGTGGAACGAAAAGGGATAAGCAAAAGAAACTCAAAATATGTGACCGTTATTTATCATCTATACATCTTTCATCATGATTATGCTTTCATAATTGTCACTGTAACAAGCAGCCTGTGACAAGAGAAAGTTGTAATATTAGATGTAAAGGCATAGATTTTTTGCTTACCGATTCCCTTATGTAATTTTGGTCGTCTATCCTCTTCAGCACATTCAAAAGGTGGAAAATAGTCAAGACACATGTCCCAGAAATAGTCAAAGGAGACAAGATCGGGATTGCACTGAAATCTTTATGCAAGTCAATTTCGTTCCTTTCATCAAAGGAATACGAATGTACAAAAAGTACCCATGATGCGAAGGCAATACCTATGGTTATAAGTAAAGAAATCAGTACAGTGTGTTCTTTTCCAAGTACTACAGGGATGGTTCTCCTACCAGCCTCTTTGTCTCCCTTGATATCTCCTAAATCATTCAAAGGCGATGTAACAAAGACCATCATAGCAAGCAGAGCAGCGGCAAATGCAGGGTATAATATTAAATCTACTGATTGAATGTTAATCCAACGGAACGCGTTACCAAAATCAGTCCCAAGATCATGATGTAAAAAAATGCTTGCGCCGAGTAACAATGAACATGCCATAGCCATACCAATCGCGCAGGTTTTTACGACAAATTTGTCTTTGAGCGATATTCTAGGAAGTGAGTACAGAATACCAATCAACAATATCATCGATGCCAATACTGTTCCCAATAAATTACCAGTAAAAACAGGGAGGGAGAGCCCAATTACGTTCATTAACACAACAAAAAGTAAAGCCTGTCTCTTAGAGACTTTTCCAGATGGTATTGGACGATTAGTTTTACCATTTATTCGGTCAAGCTCGGCGTCAAACAAATCGTTAAGCACATACATGCCAGTAATGATCAGAAGCGTAGATATCGGGAGAAGTAAATTTATCAATAGGGACCCACGGTTATCGGAAGACCCAAAGATGTTGCTTTGAAACTGATCTACGGCTGAGGGTACGCAAAGCATTCCAGAGATAGTTGCCACTGCAAAAAGGAATCCCCATTTCTTCCTTGAGTTAAAGAGAAGAAGCTGTGAACTAAATAATGCAGAAACATCATGTTTACCACATAGGAGCTTGTAAGTCGAACTTGAACGTGAATTTTTAGGCTTCTCATTCCAATGTGTAATTGGTAACCATTTTTTGCTACATTCGAAACTCCTAGCCAGTTTAAACTGCTTGGATTTCCCCTTCTGGACAGAAGATTGGCTCAATCGAAATCTCATCGGTTTTGACAAGGTAGATAGATAAACACT
>JAATVP010000213.1 GCA_014523625.1 Nitrososphaerales archaeon TH5896 | reverse complement strand
ATCACCGAATCACAGGCCATTCTGACAAGTATAAAAGTCGTTCATGCATTATGATTTATTCTAAATGACTACTTTAGGAGGCTATTTTAGTTTATGATAGGCGCAAGACTTTCAAAACTGAATATTGCCATTCTGGCAGTCATAGTCACTATAGGCTTTTTGTCTTCGTTCTTTTCATATCAATACTCCTCCATGACAGCAAACAAGGTAGAAGAATTGGCTTCTGATAATATACGGTCAAATGCTAGAATAACGGCATTTGATCTTTCAAGGATATTCTATCACACTGTGAATCCAGTCGTCAACAAGCTGGGTGTTTTATCGAGTAATCTTCCATTAGGTTTTGACAATCAAAGCATGACCCAAACCCTTCTCAAATTTGCACAGGATTCCACTATGGATTTGACTGAAGGATACTATGTGTTTGATGAGGATGGACGAATTATGTCGTGGACAGGCCTAGATCCTGAGAATCTTACTTCATCCGGGTCTTCAGTCTTAATGGATGAAGAATTCATTCGAATACCTCTCGAAACCTCACTACCCTATTATAGCAATGTTCTCAACTTTCACGACAATCAACCCAGGCTCTTAATTTCTTTTCCTATTTTTCAAGCAAGTCCTGGAACTGACAATGGAAGTTTAGCTATAACCAATTCAACTACTATACCTAACGAAAGTTGGCCTGTCGGCGTCATCGTTGCCGCTATCAATTTGAGGACCGTAGGCGAAATGTTACAAAGAGATTTGTCGCCTGAAGTAGTAAGTAACGTTGGATTCATGGACCGGGATGGAGTCATCGTCTATGCTAGGGAGCCTTCACTAGTTGGGAAGAATTATCTGTCCCCTGAATTTCAATCTCTTGTTTCTGATGACATAAAGGATTCTTATAATGCAATCATAAATAGCTCACTGAGGGATAGGAATGGAGGAGTCAATGACATTGAGCTCCCTAATACGGACTCTATCGTGACCATGGCCTATCAGCCTGTCCGCATAGGCGCCGAACATTTGTGGACGCTATATGTGAGTGTACCGCATAGTCTTGCAACAGAAGTGGGGGGTTTAATAGATCAATTAAGCACTTTTAGTACTATAGTAGTGATAACCACCGCATGTATCGCTATATTTATCTCATTCATAGTCCTATCCTGGAACAGAAGGTTAGACAACGCAATTAGATCAAGGACCGGTCAATTGAAGGAGATCAATAATTCACTCGGGGAGACTAATCGACGCTTAGCCGTGGCCAATAAGCAACTTGAAATCCATGATAAGATGCAGAAAGAGTTCATAAACGTGGCAGCCCACGAATTGAGGACTCCTATCATGCCTATTCTGGGTGAGGCCCAGTACATTGAGCGTCAATTTATGGCATCAAAGCCTTTAGTGGCCGTGGACAATGAACAGGTTGAATCAATCATGCGCAACGCCAGACGGCTTGTAAGATTGGCTTCAGACATTTTGGATGTAACCCGCATAGAAAGTAAAAGCCTACGGCTTAATAAGGAATCATTTGATCTCGACCAAGTTATACGTTCAGTTTTGGAGGATACAAAGAACGCCTTAAGGGCAGATGAAGAAAGATCAAATCAAGTCCAGCTTCAATACAATTCAATTGGACCAATTCCAGTTTATGCTGATAAGGGAAGGATATACCAAGTTATCTACAATCTTCTAGCTAACTCAGTAAAGTTCACCCAGGAAGGGTACATACGTGTTGGCATCGAAGTGAATTCCAATGATATTGTAGTTAGTGTTACAGACACCGGTAAGGGAATCGATTCTGATATTATGACTAGACTGTTTACAAAGTTCTCGACCAAATCGGAGACAGGAACTGGGCTGGGTTTATTCATATGTAAGAGCATAATAGAAGCCCATGGGGGGAAGATTTGGGCAAAAAATAGTTTTGACGGAAAAGGTTCAACATTTAGTTTTAAACTAGCATGTCATACCAATGATCCTACAAGAGGTATATCTGACAATCGGTGAACACCGGCAATATTAAGTAAAAATTGTTTATTACATCATCTATTTGTACTCCGTACCCGGGAACATAATTTGAAGTTAGTGCCTGTTCCGCACGCATCATTAAAATCGTATCATTACAAGATTGTGCAAACCAAGAAAAAGTGTAATACTCTGCCCAACGCCTCAATATGTTTCACTAAATGCCAACCATTTTTAGAATATTCTCTATTATCTTGTTATGGTCTGCTTTAACTTCTGTGGTTACTAGGAGCAGGTGATTTTGTTCTAATGGAACAGTTATTCTCTTGATTTTCTCATACTCGGCCATCGCATATCTTCCTTCTCCTACTTTTGAGGCGAGCGAATTCCTTAGGGCCCATCTTGCCAATGCCTGCAAATTAGATCGTTTTGTTTCGTCTGGAGATAGGTAATTGGTTATTCCTTCTCTTTGTCCGCCATATTTTATTACACCCGAATCGTCACAGACACCAGCGAACCTCACTCCAGATTCCAAATCAAGGACATCCTTACAGAGTCTGTTAAAATCCATATTTATGACATATTGGCGTCACGGATCTAATAAGCATTGCCACCGCTGTTTAGGTACAATTCTGGAGAGCATGACACCTAGCCATTCAGATACATTCATTAAATCAATGCCGACAATCAATGATAAATTTAACCTAATGCAATGACTTTTGCTTTATCTTCATTTTAGTATATGCGGGGTTTTTTAATTGTGATAGTTTTCAGCTTACACCAACAAACTTGATATAGTGGAAATAACCCTTCTTCATTCTTCATTCTTGGCAGAATATTTCCAAAAGGAGGGATAAAAGGAAACGCTCAAATTGTTTAACACGAAACTCCCAGAAGGAGAACAAAAATAGTCCATGGTAAGATTCCTGGATCACGAACGCTTTCTTCACCGCCTAGTTGAAAACTCTTACAGGGCGTTGGATGATGGAGCATATGATATCAACACTTCGCATCTCGGATCACACGATATTCTAGGTCTTAAAAAACGGATAGTCTCATGCCCATATGTACCTATAATAGGAGAAATAAAATACCGCTCGCCATCACACGGAATCTTGATAGATAAGAAACTACAACCTTCAGACATAGCTGAAGAGATGATAAATTCTGGAGCGATAGCAATATCCGTCTTGACTCAACCTTATGAATTCCACGGATCTCTATCTCATCTCTCAAACATTAGACATAGAATAAGTGCTCCCATTCTAATGAAAGATATAGTTGTTAGTGATGTACAAGTTAGCATAGCCAGGAAAATTGGAGCAGATTGCATATTACTTATCAAATCAGTCTTCGACAACAACTTGGCAGAGGGAGACATAGAAAAATACATAGGTTACGCAAATCGGATTGGATTAGATGCAATAATTGAAGTTCATACCCAAATAGAGTTTGCTGAGTCAGTGAAATTAATAGAGGGTTCGAGCAATAATCTTCTCGGAATAAATAATCGTGACTTGGATACTTTGGATGTCGATACATCCGTAACGTCAGAGATCCTTACGAATCAGAGCAAGGGCAAAAATGTGGTAATAAGTGAAAGCGGCATTTCAGATCCAAAAACCATCCGCGAGCTCAGAAAAGTTGGAGCAGATGGGTTTCTAGTGGGAACAAGTCTCGTTCAGGCGTCAGATATTGGTCGCAAAATGGAGGAACTGGCTCAAGCCACCTAAGTTTATCTTGACACTCCCCCCTGCATTCGGGAGATGAGAATAGATAGGACACAGATAGTTAACGTAAACTGTTTCTCAAGAACATGGTCCAAATACCTCATGGACCAGCCCTATTCCGCAACGTTGCGACCAAAGTAGCTTGGACCTCCGCTTGACGGAAAGCTTTTCGATTATCCCAAGTAAGCGCCTAGGCGACCAGTAAAATTAGGCTAATCATATCTCTGAACTTTTGTAGGTTCCTCAATGTAATACGTCAAGACACTAATGGTTAACGGAATTGATTGCAGTATTATGTACTAGCTTTTTTGGAGGTCAACGGGAGAAACAGGAAACCATTAGCATTTAATAAATGATGAATAATTCTCCTCCCGCAGGGTATGATGCTTAAAAAAGCTATAACTCCGGATTTCGGTATGTTCTTTCCATAACTCTACTCGTTAAATTTACTATAGAAGTGATCGACTGAAATAATTTCCTAATTCCCTAAGTTTTTTTTAGCAACCCTCAGTCTTAACATCGCAGGAAATACTCAATCGGTCATTGCAAATTTCAATTATTTTGAAAATGGACAGTTTCGACTCTCGATATTTTTATCGCGCCCGACAATGGATGTATGCAGATTAAAATCTATGCGAATTGCTGCTTTAGGATCGGATATTCGGCTATGTAAATTCACTAAACCTCTCGTTAAAGACTTTACAACCTATCTTCTTATGAATCTCTACCATCTCCCTCGCGTCCCGATCGTCATCAATCTCAAGCTGAAATCCACAATTTCTGCATATGATCACACTCGACATTCCCTTGTGTCCTATTTCTATCTGATTCATAACGAACCTTATTGACATTGTATCTTAAATCCCATTGACAACAAAATTTGAGCCAGAATTTAGCAAAAAGCTTTCTGGCCGTATTACACTCCAATTAGTCCTTCTTAGAGAGTATGTAGTCGACTCCGTGAGGCATAACTGCAGACTAACTAAGGCGAAGATCTATGACGAGCACAGCTAATCAAATACTCTTTCGTATTCCTGAATAGGATTTTTATCCATCAATCCCTGGGAACCCTCATTTATAGGGAGCATCTGCACTCAAAACGTGGAGTATTCTGATGATAAATACAATGGATTGTATAGATCAAATAGCCCAATTAATGTAGAGGCTTCAGATTGTAAGCTCTTCGAACATAGAATTCATGCTAATAGCCACTATGTTGTGCTGGCCTATCCTTCACTGCAATTAGGTAGAAAACGTCAACACAGCTCGGCACTTCGTTTTGTGACATTTTGCCCTTATAGAATCATCAATTTTCCCAATCCAGTCGCATAGTCAGACAGCCCCGACAAGTGATGCGGATCGTATTTATTGTTTAAAAACTCTAACATTTGCCATGCCAGAAGTTGTAAAGAATATAATGACTCGAGAAGTTATTACTATAGACAACGATAGGAATATCGTGGACGCTGCGAAATTGATGACAAGTAATCAAATAAGCTCATT
>JAATVP010000212.1 GCA_014523625.1 Nitrososphaerales archaeon TH5896 | reverse complement strand
CTACTAGCCCGTCTTTGATCCCAAATATTTAAACAAGTCAGTCCAATTATCATATTCTGATTCATAACCTTGTCTTACAATTATCATATCTTTTTCAGGGATTACATAGATAAACTGTCCATGCTTCCCAGCTGCATAAAAGTTATAGTGAGTACCGTCTCCCGATAGCGGATCTACCCACCACATATATTGATAGTATGGAGCGGGATCAGTAGTTACATCTGGCCTAGTAGATTCTTTGACCCATTTCTCAGATATGATTTGTTTGTCATTCCAACTACCATTATTTAGGAATAATCGACCGAACTTGGCAAAGTCAATAGCTTTGGCATTGATGCCGCTTTCCATTTTCTCAAATCCACTTGCAACACTATCCAAACTCCATGATGCTGGCGCATCCATTCCTAAAGGTTTCCAAATCTTTTCTTCTAGGTACTGTGAAACATGCTTATGGGTTGTACGCTCAAGAATCATTCCTAGCAGTAATGCGTTATAATTATTATAATGAAACCTTTTCCCAGATTCGTCTTCTATTCTAGATGAAAAACCTAATGAGCGAAGGTCTGTGTCATAATATGTTTTTGTATCATCGCTCCAAGGTAAACCTTCTTCAACGTATTCAAGCCCAGATGACATAGTCAACAAATTCTTGATTGTTATGTTATCAAAACGTGGGTCCTTTTGCCTCAGCTCAGGGATGTACTTTGTAACTGGATCGTCAACGCTTGCAATTAACCCCTCGTCAATAGCTAAACCAATTAAGCCAGAGGTTATAGATTTGGCAATAGAAAAAGAAGTGCCGTTTGAATCTCTTTGATAGCCATTAAAGTAATTTTCATATAAGATTTTATCATCTTTTATAACCACGAATGCGGTAGTTCCTGTCGAAGCAAGAAACTCATCAAAATTCATCTTTCCATCTTCGGCACCGCCTTCGCTATTAGGAGCGAAGTCGTCAAGTAATATAGATGATAAATTTCTGCCGACATCATGATTTGTGATTTGGACAGTAGAGAATTGGAATACCGGTGGCTCATTGTCGATCGTTCGGAAGGGGAATCTCTCATAGTCCTTAATATCCGAATCTCCCCAGATGAGAGACCGAGCAAATCCCGAATAGGGTGTTAGTATATACAAGATCCCATAAATTGATAATAGTGTTACAAATATTGCTATACCAACAACAAGAATCGATTTTTTTCTTATTTTTATTTTTATCAACCTATTCATAGCCTGAAACGGATTTTAAACTTTTTATGTTATCGAAATCTTCTTCTGTATCTGAAGAAGCATCCTATGTGAAAAGGATCTACACCTTATTTTCGTACAAAGGATCTTAAAAAGGAGCGAAAATTAACGGATAGGCTCCTACAAACCAAATAACCAAGTTTGATAATCTATTCAAAAGCGAAGCATCAACGTCTTTAGGATTCCAATGGATTCGATGAGTTATTAGATTAATAGAAAACCAAAAGCAAAAGTTTAAGCTAACTGAATACATACTAGAAGGTGTAACTATCTCGAAAGAGGCGTTTCTAAGTACATCTAGACATTGAGGCGGTTAAGTTCCGCCCTAATGATACTGAATCCAGGACTTAGGAGGCCGACATACTGTTTCATAAGTGAAAGTGCATGATCATCCTTCATAAGCTTCGCAATGACTTCATCCATCTGCTTGCTGTCTCTATAAGACTCGAAGTCAATTGGATTTGGTTTATCCATGAGCCGTACTATACAAGATGTTGGTATTAAGTATACACGGGATCCAGCTTCGCGGATATTCTTGATTTTAGGATCCTGTATTATCCATTAATTCAAACTCAGCCTTAAATCTTACAGAAAGTCCTCTCTGGAGTCGAAGATGATAATGACCCTCATGAAGCCTTGTCAAAATACAAACCAGGATATATGACTTTAATGAACAAATAGAAATTTTCGATAAAGAGATCGCATAGATCGAAGTCGACAATATTGAGACTGTCTTGGCAAGAATCAAGAAAGCAGGCTTTCCGATTGAGTATGGTCCTCAGAGTGAACCATGGAGAGTACGGAGATTCTATGTTCGTGATCCGTTCGGAAAATTGATCAACATTTTGCTACTTAAAAAATATTTCAGTTTATAGAACCATATTGTAATAGGGCTTACCAGTAGGTAGAAGGCTCATTGATACTATAGGTTAGATCCCGACGAAAATGTCCTTCACCGCGATATTCTTGGTAGTAACAATTATAGATACAGTATTTGAACTGGGATTGGCTACGTATATGATGATATTCGATAGCCTTAGCATAGTAAATTAGATGGGAAACCAATTTGGACATGTATGGTTTCAATTTGCTCTCCGGGATGTGCATACTTCAATGCTATTTACTAATTAAATAATGCTTTGTTTATGGGATCAAGCCTGACCGAATATCGATACATTGACACTGATTTTCCAATAAGCTATTATATATGGCAGAGACGGTAGTCACTGAGAAGAGATAAGATCAGCATGAGCAAAGTTTCGTTAATTGTATACCCGGCTAAGGAATTAGCAAACACAAAGCAGATATTTAGTAAGTTTTTGGGCGTAGAACCATATGTTGATGGGCCTTATTTCGTAGGATACAAGGTGGGCGATATGGAGATTGGCCTTGATCCTAATGCTCAAAATGCAGGACCTGTAACCTATACTGATGTTGCCGATATTAAAAGTGCACTACAAGAAATAATAGCATTAGGCGCAACTCTGCAACAAGATGTCAAAGATGTTGCCAAAGGATTATTGGTTGCAAGCGTTAAAGATAAAGACGGGAATATTTTAGGCTTCAGAGAAAAACCTCAATAAACTTTTCGTTCAATTCGCTCTCCGGGATGTGCATTCTTCAACGCCAATGTACCGGGCATTGCATCCGTAATGGTTTTTTGGCTGCATTTCCTCACGGTGCAATTTATCAATTTAGCTATTATATCTATTATTGTGCTGTGCTGTTATGTTCATGCTGAAGTTCTTCGAATGAAGGCGCCCTAGGTATGTATGATTCATGAGTCGTTATAGCTACAGTATTCGGTCCTTTTAGATTAGTGGTTCCATTAGCTATATATTTTAAGATTACATCAGTAACAGGATCGCCAAAACCGAATTGAGCATGATATACACACATGTCTGGTGGATTAGATATTGGCTCAATATATCCGAGAGTAGTAGGAGTAACGTCCGGTGCTCTCCCCACTAGTACCTGAAACAGAGGGGAACGAGGATCAGCCTCAGCACATGGCAAAACCAGTGCAATATGTCCCTTGCTGGCATATGGTGTGGAGTCGTATAAGAGCATGAATTGATTTTGACTCAGATTTATTCCACTCAGAGGTATTGCCAGAGATGTTGTTTCAGTTGTAGCATTGTGAACATAGTTTAAACCAGACGATATTTGATCATATAGTGCAGCATCAAATCGTGCTTGTTGGGAAATGATCGCTTGTTCGTCCTGTTCATCCTGTCCTGGCATAAGACTACTGCCGGTGATTATGACTGCTATGTAAACGAGGATTGCTAGACTGGCAGCGATCATACCAGTCTGAGTCGTCTTACTCATGAAAACATTTGAGGTCTAGTTGGATTTGAACATTTATCATTACTGATGTCGTATAGTGTAATCGCCTGCTTTTCGGTGCCTAGTGATATTACGTTTGCTGCTGAAATTAACCTTGAATTTAACTCATTCCACTTATGGTGTCAATCATATGTCTCCAGTGGCATGGGGTATCCTGGGGCGCATGATTTTATGATCGAACAAAACAGCAGGTGATCATTACAATTAACAAATCAATAAAAATTGAAGAAAAGGAACAGATTATATCGAACTTGTATTGACAACTAAATCAAAAGACTTCATTCCCGTAGGTAAAGGGGCCGCATAATTGGCCTACTCCCAATCAGAGAATCAAGATCAGTTTGACTGTCAGAGTCAAGGTCAAACGGTTATCGTATGCCCAGCGATTGCCAGGTGTGTGATAGAACAATGATCTATTATGTGCATTTATTATTTGCAGCTGCTATCTTTACTGTAGCGATAGTACCATCTTTAGCAATTGCCGGAGGACCAGACGATCCAGAAGCATGTTATGATAATGGCTATAGACAGGGACCGGGATGGACCATTTGATAGAGGCAACTATGATTTATGTGATTCAGAGAAGATTATGACGGTAAGAATCCATATTATAAAGGGTTCATAGATGGATGTAAGTCGGTAGAGGGCAATACGGAGATGTATGGATAAAGGAGAACTAGAAGTAATAAGATGTGCTAAAGCATATCAAGCTATAGAAAAACTAGACATGTACGTTATTTTGTGATGCAGTGACATGGAAGAAATAATTCTTGATTTATGATGCAATTAATATTGGCCGAGATTACTGGGGCTAACTCATTTGCCCGCTTACATAAATTTATGTCCTATTCCATCCTAAGTCCTTTAACGCCGTCATTGGCTGGAACAAACTTTTAGCATTTAAGTCATCCAGATGGTATGTAGAATTCAGAATAATTTGATATGTCATATACTCTTCTCTAATGTCATAGCTTATACTTTGAGGTCGACTTGTCCTCTTTGAGTAACCCAATTCCAAGTCCAATCCCTACTACATTTATTGTTGCAAGAAGTATTGCAGTGAACTGAAATAATAAACCCCACAAATTATTGTTCACAGTAAATATATTATCTGAACCTGGAATAATGATGTGATAGATAACTCCAAATATGAACGAGCCCAACATTGATCCTACTAATAGTATAGCACCTATTTGCTGAAAACTGATATTTTTTATAAGTATCATGATCATGGATATGATAGGAATAAATATTATAACTATAGTAACATACGCAAATTGAAAATTGGAAAGATTAATTTCTAGTTTTTCATGCATCTCTCCATGGACTATTTCAAGTATTATGTGCAATAAAACAATAACACATACCGAAATCTTTAGCCTTTTCATTTTAAGTTTTTCTTTGCGAATTGTTTTATCTATCAATCGTAGAACCACCGTAGCTATTGCCCAACTCACCTATAATCCGGACACGCAGAGTACACTGCCTGTGGACCTTGGTTTAGATAAAAGCCACTAACTAGCGACGTCCTCGCTCTACCACCTAGTTCACTCGACCGTTACAGACCTTCCCCACACGAGCGAGAAAAATAGCAGCAGTCAAGCCAGCAATTCCCCCTCCTACTATTACCATATCTTTCTCTATGTCCTGATTACTATTTGTCACACCAACCATATTTTGGTTGTTCATCCAACTTAATTACGAAGTAGCAATATATAAACCCTTGGTTGGCCATCCAACTATATTTATATATTTACGTTACCTATTTCTTAGTGATGCCTAAAAGTCGTGAACAAAAAATAAATCGCATTTTACAAGCATCATTAAAGATACTTTCCGCAAAAGGTTATGAAAATGCTACAATAGCAGATATAGCAAAGGCAGCTAATGTTAGTAGAGGAATACTGCACTATTACTTTTCAGACAAAGAAGATTTAGTAAGCAAGGTGTTAGCAAGTAGTTCAAGTAATCTTGTACAGGATTCTTTAAAAGGCGTAAAGGGAAATTCTGTGGAAGAAGTGGTAGACAATATGATTGATGCGTTCAAAAAGAATCTTCAAAAAAATCCGGATTTTTACGCCTTCCTCTTTGAAATGTGGTGTGCTGGTAGACGTAATAAAAAAATAAAGAAGGAATTAAATAATTGTAGTAGAAAAGTGGTAGGTGCTATCAAAGAATCATTAGAGATTGCCACGGCAAAGGGTGTTATTGAGCCTAGCCCGCATGGATCAAGTGAAACAGCCGCCGCTCTTCTTGCTTTATCTGATGGAATTGCCTTTCAGCTACTCAATAATCATCCAGAAAATATAGATGTCAAATACTGGTTACCAATAAGAACTATGATGTTATCAGTCTTGAAGAAATGATATAACCAAGAGTTATTTGCAAAATAAAGAAATATGGCATTATTTAATGTTCTATTATATTTCTCTGTGTTTCCTTGAAATATTCAATTGTAAGGATTGACCCGATTCGTATACAACTCCAACATCCTATCATAGAGCTCTTGTGCGATTGTTGTCGATTCGGCCAATCGGTCGAAATCGCGAATGTATTGTCAAGTCTCCTCGATGATCCGGGAATTGTCGTCGTTATCAGGTCGCTTATGTGCGACCTGCTATAATATTACTTGTGATATTTTTTGTGTTGAAATCTAATGGTCCTCTTAAATGAGAGGTTGAATACATTCTTTCAGCTCTATAATAGAATAGCATATGATTTGTATAATTTGTAAACTACTGTGTTTATAAATCATCAACTATATTTATTATAGTATGAAAAGACTTGAAGGAAAATATGCTATGATAACAGGTGGCTCTCAAGGTTTAGGAAGACAATTGGCCATTGATTTTGTAAAGGAAGGAGTCGCTGGTATCTCCATTGTTGCTAGGCGTATTGAACCACTAAGTGAAGTCAAAGCAAAGATTAATGAAATTAATCCTAATGCGACGGTTTTAGTCGTGGCAGCTGATCTGAGTCTAGAGGAAGATATCGAAAGGTCTGCTGCGATGACGTTAAACGAATTTAATGGTCAAGTTGACATACTAGTCAATAATGCGTCAAGTATAGGTCCATCTCCGATGCCTTACCTACTGGATTATCCACTCGATAGCTT
>JAATVP010000211.1 GCA_014523625.1 Nitrososphaerales archaeon TH5896 | reverse complement strand
TGTTATTTGTTCTTTTGCACTATAGCCAGAAAAAATAAAACTAGAATAGCAAGTGTCATAGAGGAAGTTATTACAGAGCCGTAGCCTGTATCCAATGCTTCAACGGTGTCTTCTAACGACTCAAACAATAATTGAATGCCAAACAGGGCAAATGCCATTGCTGCATAGATTATTCTTTTTAAGCCCGTTTTTCTGTATGCTGATATAGACAGTGCTAATAGTAACAAAGAAAAGATTCCAGTAACTGCTACAATAGTAGTTTCTATATTTTCAAAGATGTCCGTTTGAAGAAATAATCCTGAAAATAGAATGAGTAACATTATCCCTGTTTCAATTATCAATTCTACTCAGACTCTCCCACAGATAACGAAAGAAAAATCTCAGCAAGGCGATCGCTCCATCTGTCCCAAATAGTTGGGTAGTAATTCCGCATTAAAGCGGTAATGTATTTAGAGGTTTCTTTATCACGCAATTGATATCTCTTGTACCTACCATCCTTTATTTCCACAATTAACTTGATTTCGATCAAACGTTTTACATACCAACTAATGGAAGGTGAAGATATTTGTATTCTATTAGCTATGTCTGTCTGAGTAGGTGCATGTTCTTCTATAATAAACATAAGGATCTCCCGAGTCGTCTCTTGACCCAGAATTTCAAGAATCTCTTTTTCATTGTCTCTAAATATACCAACAGGAAAGTAATGTTTATAGAGACCTCGCCTAGTAGATACTACCCTTCCCATCTTCTCAAGTTTCTCTAAATGGTATTGCGCTGTTCCCATTGAAATATCAGTAATCTCTTTAATTTTGCGTAAGTGGCAACCTGGATTCTGTTGAATAAATTGCAATATCCTCTCAGCAGTATCTCCAAGCCCATCCACAATCTACCAACCCACTACAAGGCAGCAACATTTACAATAATATTCACCAATAGGGCATTCCAAAGTTTCTGGTTTGTCAACGTATTTTAATTATAAATGCTTTGTGGTACGAGTAGCTAATTGACTGACGACTTACACTCATGATTACTCGAATCCATTTAGTAACTTGTACCAAATTACTTATCTATATTCAGTATCACTAGTGAATACGAAAGATGAAACCAAGACAAATTTGCGGTTTGATTGCCGCCTTAACAATTCTGACAACGGCCACAGTAATGCCGCTACTAATTGGACTCCCTATTAGCGCACATGCTCAAAACACAACAGCTCCACAATCAGAATCACAATCTACTAATCCCGCTCAAATCAAGAATTACTTAACTGATGCTATCGAATCACTGGATAGTGGCAACACCACGAGGGCACTAGAACAAGTAGATTTGGCTGGAGATCAGTTGGAAACCTTGGCAGGAGGCACTGTTTCTGACGATGAAGGGGAAGAGGGGGGAGAAGTAGAAGAAGGATCAGGAGAAGACATGGATGAGCCAGGAGACATTGATGATAAAAACGACGAGGAAGATTCGCCCTAGTGACTAATGCCAGAGAAGTGTTGGAAGCGTTCCTACTCCACTTATTTTTATTAAGATTGACCTTAGATACTAATTAAGAAGTAATATTACGTGCGCATTGCACAAAATCATTTAATAAATGGGCAATGATTCACCTATCTGCCGAGTCTTTTGAAAGGTGGTCTCGGAAATATGACTTTCACAGGGTGCCGTATCGCAGGTTGGATCATTACTATTTCGCCTTTGTCCATGTGAACAATATTGTTTTTAGTTATGTCATCTAGCATCGCATAAGGACTTTTTGACAATTCAGACATTCCTAGTTTTGCGATCATATGTATTCCTGTATTGTCGTGCAAGATAGGATCAACTGCGCTTTTAAATTGCTGAGCTGATAAAAGGATGGTATCCCTTGATTTACCAGCTATCAATGTTTTTGTAATCTGTTCTGCTACTGCAGTCCGTCTGCTCATAGGATAAGCCTGTGGAAGAAATCGATTTATCTCATCTATAAATATCAAAAGATATTTTGGCCTTCGACTCTGTTCTACACTCCTTGTAATTTGACCATCTGCATCATAAACATGCCTAACATCTTCAAAATTAGAGCGAGAGGAATATAGCTCGTCGATATTTTTCATGACGTCACCGATAACTAATGATTGTTCTTCAACAGTAGGGATCATGGCAATATCAATGACGAATACGTCTCCAGCTCGAATTTTTTTTATTTCATTTCCTATGTAGGTACTGGTCTCTCTTTTATCAGTAAACATTGATGATCTCTTGTACTTCTGCAGTAATCCAGAGAAATGCAGATATGTCGATTTATGAGTTATTATTTCCGAAGGGTAGTCCTTGTACTTGACCAGATCTGACCACGTTGTTACTGCTACTCCATCCTTATCCTTAAGTGGCCACGATTCGTAAATATAATTAATTATTGCAGACAAATTATATCGTGGATCGTAGGTTTCGGAGGAAAGTAAAAGATCAAGCCTATCATATATGTCACTCAATTCATAGGAATAGGTTTGATAGTTTGAAGGTATGTGAACTGATATAGGCTTCCCGTCTATACCTCTGGGAAGGAAATAGGTAACTTTGCTGAATGGATCAGAGGATATTTGTAAAAGATTGTACAATTCTTTATCTCTGTCAGTAACCGTTCCCTGTGCCTCGTCTATATACAAGAGATCATCTTCACGAGTATTAAATAAGATGAGAGCCACCTCGTTTTTCTTGATCAATTTCTGATATAGGGAATGTAATAGGAAGAGCAGATAGGATGTTTTGAGATTCCCTGAAATTCCTGATGCATTAATGTGTGCAGCATCTGGTCCTGCCAGATATGACATGGCCATTGGTATTGCTATTTTATTCCCATTGGTCATTTCTATTACACCAGCCATTACTGGGTCTTCCATTTTTGGGATCCCCAGTGCTAAAAGAATTTCATCGTTATTCGCAAAGGCTACCGATGCATTAATTCCAACTGGCATTCTAATAATTACATTACTATTTTTACCCCTGTCATCTTGCTCTTCATTCTTATTCTGAACATTTGCCATTACGGCTACTCTTGCAATCCTTGTTCCGTGAACTTGAAAAGCCCTTTTACCAATCAATGCGTTCCTCGAATCAGGATGATCCGAGGTGTACGACGTCTCTCCATTTAAATTCTGCTTGATGCCAAGAATATTAGATACAGTTCGCAATTCCTTTACGATGCCAATTGTGCGGGTGTTGTAAATATTGTCGACACATACAAAATCGAATGGCCCTACAATTACATTAGGAAAGATCGAGAACCAAAATTCGTCCATAGTTATGTGAAATTTTTCTGATTCGATAGTTCTACCGATATAGTTTCCTAATTCCGTTTTCTCGTTTTTTGCTAACCAATTAGTAGTCAAAAACTCAATTATTCATATATATTTATTATGTATAAAGATCCACTATATAGTTGATTTAGACAATGATTTATCTTCTTCTCATGTCAACAAAGATAGATTTGACATTATGATTATCTACTTCAAATAGTACAATATCTGACTAACTAATATTGACTACCAATATTCTCATTTCAAGAAATAAAAAAATTGATGAGAAT
>JAATVP010000210.1 GCA_014523625.1 Nitrososphaerales archaeon TH5896 | reverse complement strand
TTGGTCGAGGAATTTAGTTGAGTGCTTATAGAAGAAAGCCCTCTGTTTCGGGTATCTTCTATTCTTCTGATAAAGAACAGCTTATTGGCGAATTGAAAGGATGTTTTACGAATAAAATATTTGGCCCCGGACGTCTGCCACCTTCAGACAAGGTCAGAAAAATTTATGGCATAGTTTCTCCCCACGCGGGCTATCTGTACTCTGGGAGTGTTGCCGCCAATGGTTATTTCAGCATTTCATCATCTCAATTTAACAATGTTATACTTGTGGGCCCCAATCATTATGGGCTTGGATCTCATGTGGCGACGACAATGGATGGGATATGGGAATCTCCAATAGGCGAGGTTTTGGTGAATCCGCAAGTGGCAAAGGACATCGCCTCTAAAGCATCGTCAATGGATGTCGATGAGTTTGCTCACAGCAGGGACCATTGTCTGGAGGTTCAGATTCCGTTCTTATTATACACGTTTGAGAAATTTAGAATTATTCCGATAATCTTGACAAATCAAGAAGAATATGTTGCTCTAGAAGTTGGATCTGCCATCTCTGATACTGTAAAAGATCGGGCTTCCAAGGGAGAAGAGTTTATGTTAATTGCATCATCTGATTTTACTCATTACGAATCAAATTCCGAAGCACATCGAAAAGATTCGCAGCTTATTAAGTCAATTCTTTCACTTGACATTAGCGCGTTTTATTCAACTCTTCGACAATACAATGTATCTGCTTGTGGATATGGCGCCATTGCGACGATAATGGTAGCATCAAAAAATCTCGGAGCTACCCAAGGAGAGCTAATTAAATATGCCACAAGCGGCGACGTAACGGGAGACAAGTCTTCAGTTGTAGGATACTCATCAATATTATTTGTATGAATTCTCTTGTATGGATATCAGCTCTAGAACTCAAGTAGGTGCCTCTGCCCCTGGCAAAGTCATTATTTTTGGGGAGCATTTTGTAGTCTACAATAACGAAGCTGTTGTAGCAGCTATCAACAGACGTTGCTTTGGAAGAGCAGAGCTCACCAAGAATTTTAGAGTGCAGATCGATTCGAATCTTGAATGGCATAATAATCCATATTCTAAGCAGCACGGCACAAACACAAATGCCCAGGCAAACAGAAAGCTACTTGAGCCACTCAAAAGCTTCTGCCGAAGCATCCTCAAAGACTGTGCACCAGAAATGGGGCTGCAAATTCATATCAAGTCAGAATTGGTCGTAGGCGTAGGACTTGGTAGTTCAGCGGCCTCATGTGTCACGTTGGCTGGTATTTTGAGGTCGGTTATAGCAGGCACTACCAGCAAAGAAATTTCTCCCTATGACAGAAAATGGGTATTCGAAAACGCGCTCAATGGCGAACAAATGATTCATAACAAATCATCGGGTGTTGATTGCTATGTCTCAACTTATGGCGGTCTTGTTCATTTTACAGGTTTATCTGGAACTACTGAAACTGCTGCAATAGAGAATCAGCCCCTACCTCTTTTTTTGATAAATACTCGTAAAAGTCATGAAACTTCGGAACTAGTATCCCACGTGAGAAGATTTAGTATGAACAGGTCAAAGTACTTCAACGAATTAACAAGAGATGCATCTGCTGTTTGTTCAAATGGGGTAAGGGCAATCGCTAAGGGGTCTTTGGAAGATATTGGTCGATTAATGACGGAAAATCACAAGCTGCTACGAGAGATTGGCGTTTCCAATAAGGAAATTGAAAAGATTATCGGTATTTGTTTCAGCTGTGGAGCACTAGGAGCAAAAATTACTGGTGCTGGGGGAGGAGGCTGCATCCTTGTGTTAACAAGACCTGAAACAATCCCGGCATTAAATGCTGCCTTAAGTGGTTTGAATTTGTGTTCTGAGGCAATCGAGATAGCAAATAAGGGAATAATAATCGATTAAAGCTTTAAATCAGTAATGAAAATTATGCCACACTAGACCATGACTCAGATCTCTCTTATCAAGCTCGGAGGCTCCGTGATCACAGTTAAAGATCGAGCGCTCACTCCAAATATTAAATCGATAGAGGAGCTCTCAAGAGTATTTGCAAAATGTGGTGATCCTCTTATAGTAATTCACGGCGGAGGTTCATTTGGTCATTATTGGTCAGTGAAATATGATATGCATACGAAACCTGAATTGTATGATCCTCGCGGGATTTCGGTAGTGCATGAATCAATGGTAGCCCTAAATCAGATCATTGTTAAATCAATGTCAGATGCCGGGTTGGCGCCTTATGGAATTTCACCTATATCCTTCTTTGAAGATGGGAAGGTAAATGTTACCAAGTTCAACGAACTCGTCGAATTCACTCGGCGCGGTATTGTGCCGGTCATTTTTGGCGACATGGTGCATATCAGGGAAGGCAGATTTTCAATTGTGTCAGGTGATTCTCTGATGACACGAGTCGCTACTCACCTCATGCCATCAAGAGTAATATTCACCGTGAATGTAGATGGAATTTACAAAGATATGAAAAATAAGAAGTTGGTAAAGGTACTGAATTTTCCCACTAGTGATATCAGTTTCAAGGATTCCTCTATTGATGTTACTGGGGGCATGGGCAGAAAAATTTCAGAGGCATTTGAAATTGCCAGACTCGGCATCGACGTTAATATAGTAAATGGACTCGACGCAGAACGTGTTTTTGATATTCTGAGGGGAGTTGAAGCAAAGGGTACCTTAATTCCAGCGATTTCGAATAAGGGTGGTGGATGATAAATGTCGGACCCTGTAAGACTAGACGACGAAGCGGTTGACATCATGAAAAGGAAACAGGAGGGTATTGATATCCCCCTCAACCGTGATGTCCAGGCAAAAACCACATCTACTTTTCTTGAATATGTAAAATTAGTACATGATGCTATTCCTGAACTAAATTTAAGCGACATTGATACAACTGCGTCATTTCTAGGGCGAAAGTTTTCTGCCCCTCTTATCATCGATTCCATGACAGGGGGTACAGAAAAGGCCTTATTGATAAACGGCAGACTTGCGGAGCTGGCCGAGTCTTATTCACTCCCCATGGGTGTCGGATCCCAAAGAGCTGGTCTGGTAAGTGAAAAACTTGCAGACAGTTACACTATAGCGAGAAAAAATGCGCCAAATGCTTTTCTGATAGCTAACATAGGAGGCGCACAACTATCTGCGGGTCTTTCTGTTGAGAAAGTAAAAAGATTGATAGACATGATAAGTGCTGATGCGTTAGTAGTTCACCTTAATCCGCTGCAAGAGTTAGTGCAACCTGAAGGGGAACCAAGATATTCAGGAGTTCTTAGATGCATATCTGACCTAGTGAAAATTATAGGGGTTCCAGTAATGGCCAAAGAGGTCGGAGCCGGGATATCCGGAGAAGCAGCATTAAAGTTAAGTGAAGTCGGTGTTTCTGCAATAAACGTTGCCGGAGCAGGGGGTACCAGTTGGGCGGGGGTAGAGAAGGTGCGTGCGGAAAGCGCAAGCGAAAGACTGAAAACACGGCTTGGCGAACTGTTCTGGGACTGGGGAATACCTACTGCATTGAGCATTATAGTTGTAAGGAGGACGTTGACAAAATTGCCTTTGATAGCCTCTGGGGGTATCCGCAATGGGTTGGAGATCGCAAAGTGCATAACAATAGGAGCCGATATGTGTGCTATGGCATATCCATTTCTGGTAAATGCGGTTCAATCAAAAGAGGCTTTGTATCAATTTGCAGACACTGTAATAGCTGAGTTAAAGAGCACGATGTTTCTGGTAGGTGCTGCAGATATTAGCACTCTCAAATGTACCAAGTATATTTTGACAGGAGAATTGCGATCAGAGGCGAATGAATATTGAATATTCCAGAAATCGATGAAGAAATGGAATCTACCGCATCGGATATGAATGAATACATGCTGACGAGATTAAGGGGCACGCCAGCAGAACTTTACTCCGCCTCGGCTCATTATATCAGTAGCGGTGGCAAAAGGCTCAGGCCATTTATGGTTGTAAAGGCATGCGAGATGTTTGGAGGAAAAAAGATCTTGGCTCTACCGGCAGCAGCTTCAGTTGAGATGATCCATAATTTTTCCCTAGTACATGATGACATAATGGATAATGACGATGTGAGACACAGTGTTCCTACCGTTCACAAATCATATGGACTCCCACTAGCAATCCTCGCAGGAGACGTACTATTTTCAAAGGCATATCAGATGATCGTTGAAAATTGTGGCAAATTAGGTATTTCCAATAGTAGAATTTGTGAAATGGTTTCTAGGCTCTCGAATGCATGCGTGGACGTATGCGAAGGTCAGGCTCTTGACCTTGGAATGGCGTTTGAAAAAAGGTTGGTAGGTGAACAGGAATACATCTCGATGATAACCAAGAAAACTGCGGCTTTATTTGGGTTGTCTTGTGCTCTGGGGGTTCTTTCTGCTCCCTCTTCTACTGAAAAAGATACATTTGCTCTAACCCAGTTTGGCGAAAATGTGGGGATAGCATTTCAACTCATTGATGATCTTATAGGAGTAGTAGGCGATGCAAAATTGACCGGCAAATCCGTTGGAAATGACCTGAGGGAAGGCAAAAAAACCTTACCCATTCTCCTTGCTCTGCAGATTAGTAACAGCGACAGTAGAGAAAAGATCTTGAAGGTCTTTGCTGCCAGGAATGCTTCCAGAACTGAGATCGAGGAAGCGGTAAAAACGATTTCTTCATTGGGTATTGAGGAAGCTGTGAGAGATAATGCTAGACAACATATTCAAAAAGCAATGGAATCGATCTCTAGCTATGATGATAGCATTTCAAAGAGAAAGATCATTGCCTCTGCTCATTTCATTGTTGAAAGGACGGTGTAAACTCTCAAGATGTCTATGGATGACACAATTCAACAAGTGATCAAAAAAATAGTAGTAAGAAACGCCATAGAATATGGTGGAAGTGCAAGATATGATGTTGTAATCTCGAAAGTGGTGGGTATGATGCCTGATCTGCGCCCTCAGATAAAGGAACAAATCCCTCTTATTAAGAAAATTGTAGATGAAGTCAATTCTCTTGATCAGGCCGATCAGGAGAGAATGGCATCGAAACTTATGGTGTTCGAGAATGTAAATAAAGCTGCCAAACGCAAAGAAGAGCCAAACTTACCCCCGCTTCAAGGGGCCACCATGGGGAGAGTCGTGACAAGATTCCCTCCTGAACCCAACGGTTATCCTCATATTGGACACGCTAAGGCTGCAATAATTGACCAGGAATACGCAAGGATGTACGACGGTAAGCTGATCCTCAGATTCGATGACACCAATCCATTGAATGAGCAATTGGAATACTACGACGCTATCAGCGAAGGACTGGAATGGCTGGGTATCAAACCCGACCTCGTCAAGAATACATCTGATGATATTGAACTGCTTCAATCATACGGAAGAGAAATTGTTATGAACGGAGATGCTTACGTCTGCACTTGCAGACCTGATGAAATTCATTCCATGAGGGCAGACGGTGTAAATTGTCCTTGTAGGAGTCTACACAGCAGCGAACGTATGACGCGGTTGGAAAAATTTTTCGACGGCTCATTTGAGCAGAATGAGGCAATTGTACGATTTAGAGGAAATATGTCAGATCAGAACACTGCAATGCGGGACCCTACATTATTTAGGATCATAGATGCAGACCACCCTAAGCTCGGCAAAAGGATAAGGGCATTCCCAACCTATGACTTTGCAGCGCCGATCGAAGATAGTATTGATGGCGTCACGCATGCCATGCGAACTAAGGAGTACGAGCTAAGAAACGCACTATACTTCTCGGTACTTAGATCATTGGGACTTCGCATGCCAATACTTCTTGAGTTTTCTCGTTTGGAATTTGAAGGAATGCCAGTTTCTAAAAGAAAACTAAAACCTCTTATTCAGGGAGGCTTAGTCTCTGGCTGGGATGATCCTAGGCTCCCTACCCTAGCAGCACTCAGAAAAAGAGGGATACTACCTGAAGCCATCCACAAATTTGTCCTTTCGCTAGGAATTTCACTTGCCGATACCAAACCTCCATTTGAGTCACTTGAATCATATAACAGAAAGTTACTTGACCTGAAATCTCTACGTCTTTTCTTTGTTAGAAATCCAGTTGAAATTAGAATTGTTGACCCAATTTTGAATAAAATTAAACTAAAAAATCACCCTTCAGGTCAACTCGGGACTAGGATTGTGCAAGTGTCGGATCGCATTTACATAGATAAGGCGGATGCTGACCGATTGAAGGGTGGCCAGGAAATTAGATTAATGGAAATGCACAATATTCGGCTCGATAAGGTAACACAAGGAAAAGAAGCTGACTGTTTGCGTGTGATCAACACTGGGCAAGAGATAAAATCAAATATCCCGAAAGTTCAATGGGTATCAAATGATGATATGGTACCGTTCACTGTTATAGTTCCGGATAAGCTCTTTATTAACGAAGAATTTAACAAAGATAGTCTTCACACACACAATGGAATAGCAGAATCATACGTGTCAAAGGTAGAAGCAGGCAGCAGTATCCAGTTTGTCCGATTTGGTTTTTGCAGATTGCAAACCAATGGAGTAGCAATATATACGCACGATTAAACAATAATTTGAAATGAAATGAAGATAGCCAGAGTAAGAGATTCCAATAACACAGAGACATATGCGTTAATTTCAAGTGATGAAAAGAAACTTGTGACCAGAAATGAGATTCAAGAGCAAACTGGAATTCCTATACCTGTTTCAATCAAGGAATTCATGTTTAACGGTTGGTTGGACGAAGTCAGGGAGAATTCTGATAAGCTAACCTATTCACACTATGTAAAAGATTTGGATCTACTAGTACCTATTCCAAATCCTCCAAAGATATTATGTCTTGCCTTCAACTATTATGACCATGCAAGAGACGCTGGCCTTACCCCTTCCGACGAACCGGTCATATTCATGAAGCCACGAACTACTCTTAATTCACCCTATAGGGACATAATATGTCCACCATTTGTAACTAGGCTTGATTATGAAGCTGAAATAGCTGCTATAATAGGAAAGAATGCAAGAAAGATCCCTGAGGACAGATCATTGGACGTTGTCTTTGGATACATGATTCTTCATGATGTCTCAGCTAGAGACATTCAATTCAAAGACAAGCAATTTACTCGAGGCAAGAGCATGGACACGTTTGCACCTTGTGGTCCTTGGATTACCACGAAGGACGAAGTACAAGATCCACAGAACCTTTCAATAGTCACAAAGGTTAATGGAGAAACCAGACAGAACTCTTCAAGCATGAATATGGTCCTCTCCATCCAGAAGATTATTTCAAGTTTAAGCAACGTTATGACTATCGAAGCAGGCGACATTATTTCAACCGGTACGCCAGCCGGCGTTGCAATGTCGATGAAGGAACCTCGATATCTGAAGGACGGTGACGTGGTCGAAATTACTATCGAAAGACTGGGAACAATTAGAAATCGAGTTACTTTCGCTTAATGGACTATCTCATATGACTGATCATGACCATGTAAAGATTACGGATACGCGTCAGATTAGGATGTCTCAAAGTTCACTTGAGGTACTAATAGTTGACAATAACTCTCCGTTCACATCTCACCTGATGAAAATTGTTAGTGACTTGGGATATTCTTGTGACTACAAGCGATATTCCGAAATAAACTTAGGGGAGCTTGGATTTGAGAGATCTCCTTGGTTCAATAAGGTCATTTTGTCCGGACGAAGGACTGGCAGCTCACATATTAACGCGACCAATTCTACAATAGTCAAGTATTGCTATACTAGGAATATACCAATTTTAGGAATATGTTACGGATGTCAGATAATTGCGTTAACCTTAGGCGGATCGCTAAGAAGACTCGAAAAGCCAATAAAAGATTTTGATCAAGTGATCGTCAAGAGTGATAATGTTCTGGTGTTTGGCAAGCGGAAGCTCAATGTATATAAAAGTCATAAATTTTGTGTTTCAAAGCTCCCTTCCTGTTTAGACTCTGCTGGAGAATCCCATACATGTCCAAACGAGATACTCATACATAGAGAAAAACCGATCTTTGGAACCCAATTTCATCCAGAAATTAGCGGCACGGATGGAAGAGGGATTTTGGCCAACTTCATGGCCTTGTAGCAAGGCGACGATATGATTTTTATTTCCTAATAAAGTTATGCATCATTGTGTATCCTAGGCCTGAAGAGCATAGCCTAACTTTGCCAATTGTAGACACCAGCTTGGACACACCACAATTGCCTCTGGTGTTAAACGTCTTAGCATTATACTGGGGTGAAGATCTCTCGTCTCACATTACCAATGAGGTCAAAGAACAATACAAGGATGTGAGGGGATCAGTACTAATTGAAGGAATAGAAATTGCAGAAAAGAATGGATTTCGATCGGTGATGTACAAAAGCAGTATGAAGGACATTAAAAAGACGATAGATGAAGGTATACCAGTAATAACCATTCTCCCAGGAATCCACGACTTGGTTCAGCATGCCACGATAGTGTGCGGATACGAACCACTGGAGAGAAGAATTCTAACGTATGTGCCGGAGCAAGACAAACAGGGTGCAGTTCCTGAAACAAGATTTGAACAAGAGTGGGAGGAAGACGATATGACTTCGATCATTTTGATTCCATTAGATATGTCCGAAATTGTATCAGATAGGGATTTCAAGTTTCAAAATTCTAACCGAACGTGCCTTGTCGCAGAAAGGTTAAGATTGAAAGGGGAGAACGCCAAAGCCTTGAAAGAGTTGACCGGTGCCGTTAGTACGGACAGCGATAATCCTCTAGCATGGTATGCCCTCGGATCATTATATAGCGATCAAAGATCTGAGTCAGCTATCGAGTGTTATATGAAAGCCATACAACTGAACAAACGATACTACCTAGCATATCGCGGATTGGGAAACTATTACTTAAAAAATGAGGAATTTGATGTGGCCGATGAGTGGTATTCTAGAGCTATTGATATAAATCCAGTAAGGTTTGGTCCAATTTATAAAAATCGAGCCCTTGCAAGATTAAAATCGGGCAAAGGTTCAGTTAAAGAGGATTTGGAAAAATACTTGCACTATATGCCAGGGGCAACCGACCGTATTTCTATCCAGGAGGCGATCAAGGAACTTTAGTATTTTTGAACACAATGCGCTTACATTTCTAGCTAGGAAAATTAGCTTGAAGGCTTTACCTAATGCAAAGACAAATTTCGACGCAGAACGAACCTTTCTCATTCAATCTACCATTGTCAAACAATAATTGCACAGAAGAACCCGACGCTTAGAATAGCGGACTGGGAGTACTAAAGGTAGGGTTTTACTTCTTTTAGGATGTTCTGGACCCCGTTCAGCCCCCGGGCGAACCTCATGAGATGTAGTATATTTCTACGATATTGCTCATCAGCGATCAAATTCAGCACAGCCTCTTTTACGATCTTCAGGGTCAGTCTGTCTTGTCTTAGGGAAATGCCGATTTTTAACTCTGAAACCTTATCAGAATTAGCCAGCTGTTCTCCATGATTTTCTATTGGAATACATAAGAAAGGCTTACCAAATTGAATCGACTGTGAAATTGATGCATGCCCTGCTCTTATTACCAAGGCGTCGCAGAGGGTAAATAGCTCATCTCTAATTGGACACCATTCAAAATACCAACCTGAATCTGAAATCTTTTGTGGAGAAGCATTGCCTCCAGGTTTGCCTTCCGAAATGGCATATTGTATCTCTGGTTCGAGCTCCTTAAAGGCCCTCAGAATTAGATTTATGAGGGGTCTTCGAGTAGGCACGGGACCGCTAATATGAAGAAAGATAAACGGCTTTTTGCTGCTTAGATTGAGCATCCGACGTGCCTCGTCTAAACGTCCCGAGATTATGGTAGGATTGGGAGCTGTGAATCCTACATACTTTACCTTGCCGGAGGTAGTGCTGACCCTCCAAATATTTTTCTCACTTATTGTCATTGGGGGAGGAAGGTCAGGTATCAATATCTTGTCCGCAAAAGACCAGAGTGCGCCCAATAATTGCCCATTAAATTCTTCGTAAAGACGAGCAATTCGTATCCTTCTCAACGAAGGAGACAATAATAGCCTGATTTGATTTAGTATCACTATCGAAGGTATCCTGAAGGCTTTGGAAATTATCAATGGAGAGAGTCTGCTATCTGAGATAACAAGATCAGGCCGGAATGCAGCGATATTTCTGACTTCTGCGTTCAACTGTCTTGAGAAATTGGAGAATTGGTACGGTAGACTTGCAATGCTTTTTTTTATCGAAAAGGCGCCTTCCGATGTCCAAGAAAGCTCGAGGGGAGGAACTTTTTCACATGTAAATCCACTATGCATTAGGAGATCAGTTGCTTCACCAAACGAGGAAAAAATTACTTCGTATCCTAATTCTCTGACCTGCTCTGCGAGCATCAACATCCTGCTTGCATGACCTAGCCCTACTCCGTAAGGCGAGATGTAAATCTTTGACAAGAATTCTAAATCAGTTCCAAGGCAGCAAATATTTAGCTTTCAATTGATGTGGATACAATTTCAAATATCAAAGTACCCAATCGACTATTCAAAAGTTCGATCACTTACTCTATAAATTCCGCCTCTGGGCTTGGACTCGCTATAAACGGAGCAACTAAATTTGTATATTTTAACGTCTTGGTGCATCCACATGTCCGGAGGCAATCCTGCCTTATAACACAAGTTTTTTAGATATTCATCAGCAGTCCATTTAAATTCTGCAGCAACCTGAGGCAGTAGCAGTGATGAGTATTCACCCCAACTCAACATTAGTCCATCCACCCCGATCTTTACTGCATCTCGGTAGTCGGCAGGCTTGGCAACATTGATCAATTCAGGACGGTTCAAGACACTTACCTCGAAGATCACCTTATCAAGCTCTTCCTTTGAAATAGGCATAAATCTCGGGTCCTGAGTAGCAGCCGCAACAGCAGCTTCCTCTAATGATGAATAGAATTCACCTCTTGGTAGGGGAAAACCAATACAACCCCTCAAGGTGTTTCCATCGGCCGAGAAGTTATGAATAGATACAAATACACCAGCTTGCATTTTAGATTGAACAGATTGTTGCGACCTAGGACCTTTGTCGCTAAATAGCCTTTCTACAGAATCGCGGGCAACTCTAACTAGTATTTGACCTTCTTCAGGAGTTACAGGCATCATATAGAGCTACGATTAATATTTACTCATGAATACGATGTTGACGGAGGCATCAAAAGTCTTGTTTCAATCGACTGAACCGTTCTCTCCATAAATGAGCTTCATTTCTTCAAACGTCAATTTCTCTCCACCGGACTTTTTCTTAAGAGCTGCTTCCTTAAGTAAATTCCATCTATCTTGATTCTCCTTACTGCGCTTACCTTTTTCCTGGGAGGTACCGTATCTATTCTCCTTTCCTTCACCTCGTAGATATCTTCTGGCCCTCTGCTCAGAAGATGCCCTAGTTCTCTTGAACTGAATCGCATTAAGTTGGGTATCAACCATCTCTAGTTTTGCTTCAGCTTCTCTTACATTCCTGATGTTTCTACGACGGTCTTCATACAAGCTTTCCCTAAGATTCAGCAACTCATCTAGCTCTGCCTTAATTTTTCCAATGCCTTCGCCTAGCTCGGATTTCTGATCAAACAATTTGTTCATCCTGTTCTTTAAGACATCGTACTGAGTCGAAATGGTTCTATACTTATCTTCTTTCTTGTGAATTGCTTTCAAGGAGTATAACTTGGTTGCAACTTCTTTTGACTTCAAAACTAATCTACGCTCCTCATCCTTCGAAAGTTTCTTTGTCTGAATATCGCGCTCAATTTGATCAAGTTGATTGTTCAAATTAACCAGATCATATCTATCTTTTCTTGAACGCGACGTCGACGCTTTTTCATCAAGTGATTTCATCTGTGCCCTTGCAGCCATGAGCGCATTCTTTAATTCGGTAAACTTGCCAAATTCCGCGTCCTTTTGCTCATTTACTACCTTTAATTTTGCTCTCAAATCATCTAGATTGATGCGCTCATCATCTATGAGTTTCTTTGTATCGTCTATCTTCTTATTGAGACTTTCAATGGTTTCTTCGCCGATTTTCTTTTCCTCAAGAAGGGTCTTCTTGAAATCTTGCAAGGTTCTGAGGTTGGAATCTGATGCGGGTTGCCTAGATGACGTACCGTCTTCTCTATTCCGTGTCTGGGCTGTGGTAGTAGCTGCTGATTTTGCAGATCCACCGCTCTTATTAGTATGTTGGTCGCGCATCACGTCGCTTGACGATTGTAATATCACCAAAAATATATTTTTTCTGATCCCATTGACTATTTAATTCTTGCCAACAGATGGCATTTAGATCCCTACATGTTTATATCAGATAACATTCAATTAAAATTGGAATAATGAATGGAAGATTTTGAGAAGAACTACCCGGACTTTGACTGGAAAAACCTTCCTGCGTACAAACATCCTTTGGGTAAGGATTGTCCATGTCCTAAGCACGAATATATCAGAGAACAAATTAATGTAGCGAAAAACCTAAACAGCTCCTCGAGAGATGGAGGGCATCAGTCTAGGCAGAAAGCTCAGGTTACTTTAAAGTTTTGTCCAGATCATTACGATGTTTATTTTAAAGAGGTTATTCCTTCCATGCCAATGAAATATAAAATCATGACTAAAATTGCATTAAAGATTGGAGCTGTTGTCATTCAAAAGATTCCGTACATGATGTCTGATCAATGTTTCTACTGCCGATTCGGTTCTGGGGGATTTGATAAAAAGACTGAATTGCCACCTATCTGACTGACTCTGTTTTAGCTATCGTATTTATCACTACATTAACGGATTTTTTTACATTCCAGTCATGACTTCAACAAGTTCATGAATGTATTACCTCTATTCGAGCTAAACCCTAAGGCTAAAATGTTTCTCAAGATAATGTAGAGATATGGGCATGAATCGCCCATTTCTTTTTCATAAGCATTGATGAAAGTGTCGTGAATTAGTCGATATTGGGAGCCCCTCAAGTCCATAATGCTGGCTAAGAAGCTTGCTATATCCATGCTCCTCGAAAAAACCGAATCATCCCTCATTATAAAACTCAAATCAGTTCTTATTAGTTGTCCTTGAGTGTTTATCAGGTAGTTTTCCGCCTTATTATCTAGAAAAACTAATTTGGCATTGTGAAGTCGAGCCGTAAGAACCCCTGCATTGCCTGCCAACGACGGACCGCCTTCATTCTCTAAAAGTGTATATAGATTACCTCCCTCAATAAATTCTTCTATTAAGACTTTAGGGCTAATATACAAAAGAGTCGGAATAAGTATTTCTAGCTTCCTCAGCATTTCTCTCATTCCGATGCTCTCATTCTGTAAAAGCTTTGCTCCAAGAGGATGTGGGGAGCTAGGATGTAGTACTAGCACAGACGTAAGCGTGTAGGCAAATACTAGGATGAAATCTCTAAAGCCCTTAATCTTCTTGTTGGTTTTTATGACTACTTTACGGCCTTCATATTCGCCTCGCCGAACATGCCTTTGCCAATTCACAAAATGCAATTACTACCATATAATTGAAATGCAACTATAAGCTTTATACGCATCAAATATGCATCATGTGCCAAGCTAGTGCATTCAGGATTACAAAGCGCAAAGGACTTCTTTACTGAGCAAAACGCCAATACATATGACAAGATCGTGCGATATGCCACGATAGGCAGAGATAAGCAGTGGAAGAAGAATATTCTGACCATGATCCAAGGAAACATCGTACTGGATCTCGCCTCCGGTACGGGAATCTTGAGCGAAATGATCAGAAATAGTAATGACGCATTAGAAGTATTAAGTTTGGATCTCTCAATTGATTATGTTAAGATTTCTAAAAAAAGGAGGAAAATTCCAACCGTAGTCAACGCTAGCGCAGAAATGTTGCCTTTTAGAAATAGAAGTTGTGACTGTATTGTATCTTCTTACTTGGCAAAATATGTAGATATTGATAAATTGGTAACTGAGATTAGTAGAGTAATAACTCCAAATGGGATTGTTATATTTCATGATTTTTCATACCCTAGTAAAAGGGTCATTAGAATTGCCTGGAAATTACATTTCAAGTTGTTGTGTGCAGTTGGGTTGATGATAACTTCTTGGAGACACGTCTTTTCAGAATTGGATCAAATGATTGAGAATTCAGAATGGTCAGAGGAAGTACTGGCATCGCTAGGAAGTCATGGTTTTGCCGAAATCAGTTCGACGTATTTCACATTTGGTACCTCGAAAATGATTGTTGCCAAGAAGAATGAATAACTGGGACACTAATCGTCTAAATGAATGGTTCGTGCCAAAGTTCGGCCCCATCCGGTTTAGGATAGCGATAGGAATTTTATTTTTACCATATACTGCGATGTGTATTTCGTTTGCTTTACTAGGCTCGTTAATTTCCCCTTCAGTCCATTGGGACCGGATAGTGGCTATAGTTCTTATCTACTTTTTTGCTTTGGGAATAGGCGCTCACTTTGCTGATAGCATCGGTTCACGTAAGAAACCCTGGGGAGAAGAAATTAGTATACATGCCTCGTGGATCATTTTGGTATTGTCTCTTTCAGTCGCCTATACAATAGGCATTTACTATATATTTTTTTTTGTGCCGCTACTTTCAGTCGTAGCAGTCGCGGAAGGTTTTTTTCTGTTTGCATATAATTTCGAAAAATTTGGCGGGCGTTTCCACACAAATTTTTGGTTTGTGATAGCATGGGGGTTTCTTCCAGTTATGGCTGGGTTCATAATGCAGACCAATGGAATTACACTCGAATCGATACTCGTGGCGACTGTTGCTGGTGTCATCAGTTACGTAGAAATTAGTCTTTCGAGGCCTTACAAGGTCCTCAAGAGTAGAGAAGTTCAAATTGACTCTGTTTGCACGTTAGAAAGGTATCTAAAAATAATTAGTTTCGGCACTTTAATCACTGCCATGCTAGCCTTAGCATTACGTATAATTTTTTACTAGTGGATCTTTCGAAGCACACTTTTTTAGCTCAATCTAGAATATTCAACAGAATTGAAAAGAAAAAAGCCCGCTATTGACATTTACAATTTGTCAACATTACTTAAAGCACTGGTCAAAACAGAGGCTAAGTTAGGATTCAAGATTCCTCCGCTCCTACTAGTCGTTATCATACAAAATGGTGTCCTGGAAAGTATACTCCAGTTGCTGGTTCGAAATGCGATCGAGGTCAATGTAGTAAGTCAGAGGGAGTCTGGCTCTGTGCTGTATCGAAAGATTTGTGTTAGAAAAAAACCTGAGGGGGTAGTCATTATGCACGCTGAATCAAGGATTGAGACTAAAAACCTTCCAACTGTGTTACTTGATAGAATATTTGAAGGTGAAAAAGGGATTGGCAGCTTGATCGAAAATCTAAGAATTGAAACCTTTAGAGATATAAAGAATATAGGATTCGATCGAAGACAAAGGGCGATATACAGAACTTATGATATTTATATCAGAACACATCTGGCTATTACCATAAAAGAATACTTTCCAATAGATCTTCCCTTGTGGTATTCATGGTAAGAAGGAACTTGAGTTCAAGCATATCTGTCCCATGGTCATTCATTCTGAAAAGAGTAAAGTCCTCCACCTTCATATGTTTACTGGAGCAACAAAACTCGTTTCCTTGGAAGATGATACTTCAACCTCCCAATCTTTGGGTTATTCAAGCGACAAAGAATTTATCAGTATCTCGTTCTGCCCTGTTGGATGACCGAATTGTTTAGCTACTTGTTAAAAGAAGATTTCGATTATGGTGGCCAAAGATTCTACTTTGTTGTTCGACTGTTAAGGCCTTCTTAATTTCCTGTCGATGATGACAACAGAATGCTTTAACATTTATTCGTTGATCGAATTTAGGAGAATAAGAGCATTCATAGTCTACAAGTTCTTCGATCCTATTTAGGAGGTAGAATGATCCCATATCAGCGATGACACATAACCCCTTCGTACCAGAGTCTTGTGTACTCTGTACTAAGGAACTTATGAGAGTCAAGATCCGGTAGGGCTTATAGTGGATAGGAAAGGAAGCATATGAATCCTCGAGTTGTTGACCAGATGCCCAAATCCCTTTTTCGGCTATCTTGCCACTTCCATGGGTACTGTCTGTTCCACCAGGCCGTATGTCAAGATTTGAACATGAATACGCGGTAACAGAATCCATTATTACTATTGGCCGTCTTCTCAACTCTCCATCGAGCTCTACCCCCACCCGCCTAAGCACATTTTTTATGTTACTAACAGTGTCGTAGTAGGATATTATCAAAATCATTTCATTTTCTGAACTATTAGAACTATTTTCAACGAGTACATTTCTGCAATATTTTGAGTATAATTGTCTAAGTGACCTGCGATTCGGATAAACCAACATGTTATGTTCTCCATAGTCAGAGACCAGCAGCTCCTCAACCATAGCACTAGGATCAGCTGTAAGAGCTATCTTTTTTTCGGAATAGAATGCATCATCAAGAAAGCCGAACAATGTATGGATACCCTCATCGAACTAGCAGCTCAATTAGAACTTCTCCTTCCGCATATTTATTGGTTTATCGATTCATGAATATTAGCATTTAGAAATGATATTCCGATTTCCAGCAAAATTGGATCTTGAGAGAAGCATAGCGGATGCATCATCTCTCCTGCTTTATCAAACGTCCGGAATTCAAGCTTATGCTATGGCTGAAAAGCTAGACATGTCTTTTGTCGTGTCCTAGAAACAACTGAAGGATCTTGGGCTTAGATGGACCGGGTGGGATTCGAACCCACGACCTCGGCAATGCCAATGCCGTATCCTACCAGACTAGACGACCGGCCCTATCTAGAGTCACAATATCCTCGATATTAATACGTTTGACAGCAGTTAACGATATTATATCGC
>JAATVP010000209.1 GCA_014523625.1 Nitrososphaerales archaeon TH5896 | reverse complement strand
TATGTAATAATGATGCACATATACCTCAGGAGAGTGAAGTAATAATCAGTTTTCCGCAAAAAGTACAAATAACTTCTATGATTGGAACTGAATAGATTGCGTTGTGCTTTAGATCCATAAATGACCGTTCGGCGCGAATATTTGGATCAGTTTTCCCAGTGATCTTTTTAATTGCGTTCCTGATTTTACCAAGCCAACTTTACGGGAGCAGCATTTCCTGTGATCCGACCGTCAATCTGACTAATCAGACTAATTGTCGTGACAGATCATCATCTTCATCCAATTCTGAATCCAAGGATGACTTACAGTCTGACGAAATAGAAACGCCTTTATTACTTCCAGATATTTCACCTACAAGAGAAGATCTCAACAATGTTGAAAGCGATGATAGCGTGAAAATTACTGATTCAGAAGATGTTAAAAATAATGTTGAAATCAATTCTGATAACGATGAACAGAGCGAAGGAGTGATGAATAATAAAGATTCTGACGAGAATAACGAAGATGATTCAGGAGATGAATCTACAGTGATTCCATTTCCATAGCAATGATATTGTTGTGATGATTGTTGTCACTTTAGCAGTAAATTTGAAAATTACTGCTGCCCATTTTCACTTATTCTGCCTACCGGTTTCAATCGTGCCAACTCAATGATTGGTCAACAATAAGCTTCGCCGTTTTTTCGTTACACTCGGTCCATGCCCATTAGATGATTTCATACTGATCTTAGGCGTTCAAAAGGTTCAATGAGATATCTCTTGCCAGAGTTCAATCGTCGGTCCGACTGATTTATCTTTCTTTTTAATATTCTAACTCAGCTCAGTAAGTCGTGCACGAACTAACGAATTGCAAATTCGAGACGTGGTTAGTGGAAGAAACTATGATCAATGGGAAGGCATAAAACAGTGCTCAGATAATCGCTATCATTATAAGAAGACGCTATCAAATATGAGATCTAATGGCAAAAATACAGAAAAAGAGTCTAGATTCTTCACCAGATGAAACACGAACGTTTGAGAAAGGCAAGATTGAGCTGGCAAACCTTGGTGATGTTACAATCGGTCGAGCCGTATTGGAACCAGGCTGGAGCTGGGAAAAATGTGTGAAACCAATTGTAAAAACATATAGCTGTCAAGCACCGCATACTCAGTACATTATTTCTGGTAGAATTAAGGTAGTTATGGACGACGGTGCAGAAGAAGAATTTGGTCCTGGCGATGCTGCTGTAATTCCACCTGGACACAATGCTTGGGTTGTAGGAGATGAACCTGTTGTTGGTATTGATTTTACAGGGCTAAAAGAATACGCCAAGAGTTGAACCAACTGGGCGAAGGCCCTCGATATAATATTTGTTTTTTTCTTATTTTTGAAACTATTACTTCTAATTCTAATTCAGTCGTAAATGATTCGAAAGCAACTAGATTCAGAATGAAATCAAAGCTGATAGGTAAATTTAAGATGCAAAGATACAGGTTAGCTGATCTATAGACATTGCTATTAATTATTGGAAACCATGTATTGGCTACGGCAATTGATAAATATTTATTGCATAGTTGCCTTTTAATTGTGAATCTTTTTCGTGTCGTAACCCTGGATATACTCGCCGAATATTCTCATCACAGAAGTCTTCAAACACCATATTTCAGACCAATATCGGCCCGCATCAGTAAAAAGAACAATTAGATGATAGAATGTAGAAAGATGAACAAATTTTATAAAATTAGACTTTTAATTTTGTCAATCAAGGCTGTTGCTCGTAATTCTTATATGGTATTGGTGTTGGTTAACCCATTTCCTATGTGGTCATTGAACATGTTTGGTTTTGGAAGCCATTCTTGCAGCTGATACAGTATTTGTTCGTATAGTCATAGCTGTCACCGCTTTTTAAGTACTCACTGATAGAGCAATAGTTGACCTACGATTTGTGGACAATAATAAAGATAGTATGCTGAATATCAATCCGATAAATGTATATCTCTTTCCATCACGTATAAAGATGAATGGTTTTCAAGTGTAGCAAATGTGGCAGTGTATTTGAAGAAAAACGACGCCTTGAAATACATAAACAAACACACGACCGAAAGTCTAAAGTCCGTGAGTACGGTTCACCTGAATTTAGCCAAGACAGTTTGCGAGGCTAATCATTCAAATCAAGTAAGCGTTGGGAGCTAGCCGAATCAGTACTAGTACAGGGCTGCTGCTACTTATCTATCTTAATTAATTTCTTTAAATACCAAACTTGAGTCAACTGGTATCTTTACAAAATTGTTTGGCAGAAGCTAATTTCCAACTGGATTGCAAAACAATGCTTTTCAGATCGGTCCAAGTGATCGATATTAAGTCCGTTTCCAATCCTGAATCTTCTTAGTTTTTCGTTCTGCCAATCATCACATTCATTGATCTGGTTCATTAGAACCCCATGGGTCAACCAATCAATAGCGAAGTTGGACGCGCTAAGATGATGAATATTTGAATTTGCAGTAAAAGCCGTTCTTTCCTGAATTATTCCATTTGAATCCAAAATCACTGTAGATGTTTTTAGTTGAGCGTGCTACCACCAAGTCACTATCAGGCACGGCAGAAAATGCTGGATTGATAATAAGAGCTTCTCTACTCTGGTCTGCTCCTTTGATACCTTCTATATCTAATTCTAATGAATCATTAATTCGCAACGATCTGCGCCTTCCTTCGACGCCGAACTCAATCGCAGATTGTTTGATACCTAATATTTCTCCGAATAGATTTTTCGCTGCTTCAAAGAAGCCGCCAGATTGTCCGGAGTAAATTTTAGTAATGGCATCCAACTGTTCTGCTGTTGCCCGTTGGTCAATATACATTACAACTTTCCACTTCGGCCCAGTCAGCATATTTCCAGGGGCATGAAAAAAAGCTACTACATTCAGGTCATCTAAAATAATATTATCAAAAGTTCCTCTATTGATATGCCATGCAGGAATTACATCACAAAAGCCCTCATCAGGATCCGCCATAAATATACAAGGACAAATTACATCACAATTGCAACCTTCAAAATAATCACCCTCAATTTTCCAGGAAGAAGACGATAAGCTCGATTCAGATTGATAAGTGGCTGCAGAGGGCATAGCAGATTTGTAATACCACGAAGAATATAAGATTTTATCTACATTATTAATTGCTCGCTGCATAAATTTCTTTTTCTAATTCAATTTAATGCCAACTTAATACGATCATTTAGCAATATTATGTACATTAAAAAATTCTATTAACCATATTCTAGTCTCGGGCAGCTAAATAATATTATGTTTAATCGCAGAGAATTTGTGATAGTAATGCCTAGAACGTCCACTGCTTACTACAGCACGATTATTTGTGATGGGCCCTCCACAAGAGAAGCAAAGTCCATTCTGCTCAGTTTCAATTATTCTGAGAATTCGACTTATTTTTTCGTTAGGGTTAATAATTAGCGGAAGAATCAGATCTTTGAGTACCAAAGTAGAAGCTAAAGAGAATTGTTATACATTAAAGTAGATTGAATATGCAATATATTTTAAGTAATACGGCTGAAGCTAATTTTAGATGATTTATTACAATATTTGATGTGCAAGAAACAGTAAGGCTAGAATTAGTATTTGTTTCGACTAGTCATAGAATCATGTCATTTTTTTCCTATGAGACGAGAGTCGAAACTTGTCGATATTTCATATTTAGGATTTGGAGGTACAAAATCGCAAACATAAACTAATAACTCTCCATTTTCAATGATAGTTGGAGATAGTGGGTCTCCTAGTGCGTCATTCCTTCAAATACAATAAAATTAGATATGAACTATCCGTATGACAATTGAAAATATCTGAACTATGTAAGATGATTGAAGATTCCATTCAATCTGGAAGATATCCTTTGAATCAGGAGACTGAAAAACAATTGGCGGGTCTCGTACAAGTGATCAACAGATCTCCGTCAGACGATCTGAAGGAAAGTGACATCAGAATAGAAGTAAGATTGCAAGATCTCTATGTATTAAACAACTATGTTCAAAACATTCAACATCTACCAGGAGTCATCGAAATCGATGCATTAGATTCATTTAAAATGCTGAGTAGGCGCACTGGAAGAATAGAGAAATCTAATATTTCATTCCATTCGCAGAACTAGGAATTCATTGTTGCATACGAGCTATTAAAAAATCTGATACTTAGGAGGGATAAATACTATCTCTTTGAGGTCATATTGCAAATGTCAATCGAACCTGAGTGTACGAATGTTATCCACCTATTGTATGCATCAAATTCAAAGAAGATTTTAATGCGTTTGTCCTAATGATCTTGATTATTCCCTCGGGCTTTTTCATCACATTTTCTGAAATCTTTCTCTTAATATAATAATTTGGCTTGCCGCTTCTAAGCATATTTCTAAGATCATATCCCGGGTTTTCAAAAAGACATGTTAACAATCTGCCATCTGATGTTAGCCGCATTCTATCGCAGCTAGAGCAGAAAGGCTCAGTCATTGACGGGATAAATCCGATTGTACCCCTTCCATCACAAAATGAAAAGAGTGTTGCAGGATCGGATTTGTTGATTTGGTTTTCATGCTTAATTGAATTATTTTTGTAGTTCATATCATTGGTATCGTTGAGATCGCATTTTGAGAAATTATCTAAAGGCACAAGTCCGCCCAGGCTTCTATTTATCAGTTCGATCATCTCTCTTTTAGTATAAACCAAATTTGACCGCCAAATTCCGCTTCCATCTAATGGCATAAATTCTATAAAGCGTACTACGTGGCCAGTATCCCGTGCATAATTAGCAAAATCAACAATTTCATCGTCATTCCACCCTCTTATTACAACGGTGTTAATTTTTACACTTAAACCGACTTCTTCAGCAGCATTAATTGCTTCAATTACTGTGTCTAATCTATTTACTCCAGTTATCTCTTTGAATCTTGCTGGTTTAAAGGTATCGAGACTTACATTTACTCCTTCAAGTCCAGCAGCTTTAAACGCTCTGGCTTTTTCTCCAAATAGGATACCATTCGTTGTCATGCTAATTGATTTAATGCCTTCTATCTTGGTCAAAGCGACTATGAGGTTCTGTAAATCTGGTCTTAGGAGGGGTTCCCCTCCTGTCAGTCTTATTCGATCTATGCCAAGATCCGCTAGAATAGTAACAAGTCTCGCAATTTCATTATAATTTAATACGTCATGCTCATTTAACCAACTAACCTTTCCTCTCGGCATGCAATACATGCAACGCATATTGCACTTGTCTGTCACTGAGATCCTTAGTTTCTTTGCAATTCTACCAAAATTGTCAACAAGCACATTCTTAACTTCAGGATCATCACTTTCATCTATTTGTTCCTTTCTTCTCTTCGTCTCTCTTATTTCCTCCCTATCAACCGTTTGAATTTCATCTATCTTGATGACCTCTTTTTTAGCCTTTAATCCATCTTCGCATTCTGCTAAATCATTTTTCTAACCTTTGGATTTGTTCAAGAAAATAGCGTTTCCATCCTTTAGGTAATGCATCAACCTTTACAGCACGTCGCATCGTTTGAAGATCCTCCCTCTCAATCGAGTATAGCCGTACTATGTCGCTAATCGTAATTTGGTTGGGGTCTTTTGTAATTTGCTGGATTGTATCACCTGTTGCGACCTGACCCTCCTTTGATACCTTAAAATATATCCCTGAACGACCGCTAGCCAAAAACTTTTTGATGACATCCATACGTCCAAATTTAACACCAAGTTTGTAACACGGCATTCGTGGCTGTGTTGCAATAACAGTTGCAGATCCGATTCTAAAAGCATCACCTACGTTAATTTCACTCTCGATCAGTCCTTCTACGGTAAGGTTTTCTCCGAACATTCCATTTGGCATCGCTAAATCGGGAAAAATGCTATGCCAATATTCATAATGCTCCACAGAATATGCATACACTGCTTTATCAGGTCCACCGTGCACTGATAAATCTGCTTGCCTGTCGCCATCAAGATTAAGCGTCCTCAACGCTATACGTCCTTCGACTGGCTCTTTGAAAATACCTGTTGATATTTTTTGTCCCTCATAATCTATCTCTCTTGGAAGTGATATATTGACAGAAAGTATTCTAGCCGTTTTCTGTGTGCCTCCCATTGAAGGGTATTTTCAACACACGTATATTATATCATGGATATTTAAGAACTTTTTACTGGTCTCTGTCTTCGTGTTTATGTCTTCATGGTTGTCATCTCAGACAATCAGTCTCAAGTTTTTAGGCTCCTCTTAGGAGTTGATGTATCCCTGACAGAGAAGGGATAAATGATTGTTCTCCCAGTATACTGTGATGAAAAGCAATGAAACAAATAAGGAACAAGAAATACCCTCTACGTTACAACAAAGTCTAGACTTCAAAGATATCTGTCCTTTTTGGTCATTCAAACTTAGGTCTGGATTTGATGAACAAGACGTGAAGACTCTCATTCATGATTCAAAATATTGTATTGTCGGTGAAGCATGGGGTTATACTGGAAGACAGGCAGGATATTATATGGCTCCTTTGATTCCATTTGTAGGATGCTGGGAATGTGTAAAATTAGGAAGAACAATGGGCAAAATTGCTAAAGAATTCGGCCCCTTGGCTGCGCCAGACCATCTCCGACCAACAATTTACTATTTTGTTAAGCATTGGAATTCGAAGCATTCAACTATTTCAGGGGGATCCAGACATGTGAAGATTTGGAGAAACTTGAGGGTAAACATGCATTTCAATGGCAAGAAGTAAAGACTGCCTCACCTTTTACTAATGTAGTAGGTCGGAATTAGGCCCATTTATGACAACGACTTCTCCAAAGTCCACTAAGTGCTCTGTTTTGTCGTCACGTTTATCAAAAAATTGTAGATTATATATCCGCCTACATCTTCGTCAGCACTAGTAGGATCACAAGTGGCAGCAGATAAAAGAACATACATCCCGTCATCTAGCATTATTCGAAATGACTTTTATCTCTAGGGATAATTACGTATTTTCACATTGAGGATTTAAGTACTATAATTAGTATCAAAGAAGTATAACTGCCAAAAGATGGCGGTAGTAGTAATGACCTATTATGGCGAGAGCCTTCCTTGCTAAACATTCGATTACCGGTATGTGGCAGTAGGATGCCTGCGCCGTTTCTTTCAACAAATTGTAATTAGCTTATTACTAAAGGGTGATGATGGGGTTAATCCGCAAAGCAATGTCAACTGAAATTTGGTTGTCTAGCTTACTTTTGGGCTTTCATTACTCTATGATAGTATGTTACCTTGGAATCCTTACCTGATCTTTCCCCAGAGTATGTAGATCGTTGTAATGCATCTATCCCTAGATATTACCTGTATTATTTCTTCTCTTTTTGTATTTCACTTATACTTTAATGTAACTTTTTCAACGTTCCCCACAATGAGAGGTTTGATAAAATTCAATCCTTGTTCCTTTAGAATGCTCTCAAAATTGATTGAAAAGATAAATATGGCGACGGCGTTGTCTCCGTCTAGGTTCTTAACCTCGTTGGGTATCGCAAACGAAAAGTAAATGGGTTCACCGAAACCTGTTTGAGTTTTACCGTTCTCTAGAGTGTTTGGGCCTGTCTTATGGAAATTGGAAAACGTAGGATGAGCCAAATTGATTTCTTCTAGAAGTGCAATAGATGGAAGCCCCCTAGCTTAGCCTCATGTTCATTTGCTGACATGACATCTAGCTGAAAGTGGAGAATCTCCTATAAGAGGTAGTTGTGACGGTTCCTCAAACTATTCCGGTTAATCCTTGAAAGAATACTGTCTTTGGGTAGAAGATAATTATCAAACCATGAACTTCTGAGAACGCCAAATAGTGGAGTACAATGACAATAGAATTGTCCAAAAAAAAGTCATTTATGAATACATTGGTTTTGTGATAAAAACACTTAAAGTTTTGTCTATATTATAGTACGTCCATACTAAGCACATGCTCAATATGAAAGTCAAGTTGAGTAGACGACCAGGGGTTGTCTTAGCTAGATTTTCTGTCCCTGGTCGTCCAATTGGTAGGACATAGGTTGGACTGAAACTCACGCCTATTCTGTGTGAGTCAGATCAGATACAAAATAGATATAATAACCCGTTTGCGGAACAAAGTTAGTCCATTTCTCTATTGATACCGTTTTCGATCTAAAACAAGCTATTTGCGGGAGTCAGCGTTAATTAAACTCAGTCTGTTCATGCCAGTACTATTTCTAGCAATTTCGTTGGTAATAAGTAGAATCAAAGGATGGAAGTTTGATAATTATCGCTACTTTGCTGATCGGCAAATACTCGGTGCAATGGCCTTTTTCCGGCCACCTTTTGCTAAGGTTTTTTTTACCTAATTACCTGCTCAATTTCGAAAAGGAAACTCTTTTCGTAGGAAGTTCGATGTGTCCATGATTTAACCGTCATACATTGCAAATGAATAATTACTGATGCGGCGGATCTCTAGCTGTGGTCAATATTGGCCTTATCCAATTGCACCAATATGATAGACTCGGAGATGCTCCAAGAAATCAATCGATACATGAGCAGTTTAAAAGACTCTTTCATAAAGCATCTGAAATATATGGCTCGAAAATAGAAATCGTCTGCCTACCAGAGCTTTGGTACACTAGAGTAGTTAGAGATTTTGAAAAGGAGTTCAAGTTCATCACCGATGCGGCTAGGGAATACGACTTCACAATAATACCCGGGGCATTTAAAGAAAAAATTGACGATAATATCTACGTATCATGCCCCGTTGTTACCCCAAATGGAAGCATATTAGGAAGGCAATTTAAAATTCATTTATTTGGACATCAAAGGAATGCGCTAAAACCAGGCTCAAAAATGGAGGTCTTTGAAGTTGGCAAACTTAAATTTAGTGTGCCTATCTGCTATGATTTAGTGTTTCCAGAGATAGCAAGATCTGCTGTGCGTGAAGGCGCAGAGTTACTCTTCTTTCCGTCAAAAATACCCAAAACAGGTATCGATCCCTGGCATTTGTATTTGCAGGTACGAGCCTTAGAAAATCGAATTCCTGTTGTCGCTTCGAATGTGTGCGGAGGTTTTTTTGGCGGGAAAAGTATGATAGTGGACCTCGAATATGACAGGAGCACAGATATTGCAACCCCCAAAATTAAGACTGGAGTAGCTGCTAAAGAGCAAGTAATAATTGTAAATATCGATCTAAGGAGATCTAGACAAATGCGGCAGAGGAGGTTTGCCGATTCATTCACTACTGACTAAAGGGTGAAACTTGGGAGAAAAGGAACTATCATCAAGTTGGTTTTTTTACATTAATCTTAATACTTCATTTCATCTATCTTAACCTCACGATTATTGTAGATCCGCATTTGACTTTCCAATAGTGGAGATTTAGTCACATTCAGACTGAAAAATAGTAGTTAAGTGGATTCATAATCTGGAGCATCATTTAGTGCATCCCGTCTTTTCTTTGGTCGAGTTAGCTCATAATTCCGACATTTTTCCTCGTCTCGCTGCATCATGGACTATGTGTGCAAACGTAAGTCATTCATTTTATTAATTTCACACTAATCTTCATTATGCTTAAATCTGATTGTGTGCTAAATAAGTGGTGCATTGACTATAATAGAACTGGTTATTGAACTCGTAAGTTATGATTCGATTTGTAATTCTTCTTCCTTATTTGATTGGGAGTACAATGCGTCACATTATAACTCACTTTATTGGAGTTAATTCTTTGGATATATGAGAACTCTCGGGAGCATGATAGACCTGAGGAAGCAACAAGATCTAAATAAGCAAGGTGAGAATAGCGATTTGGTTCCAAAATATCGTGTAATGGTTGTAGATGACAATAAGGACATACTCCGAACGCTAAAGCTGGGATTGGAGGATAGCGGATTTTTAATAGAAGCATACTCTGAACCTTTTACTGTTCTTTCAATCTTTAAGACCATTTATGGTAACAGGGATGGATCACCCGTTCAGATGCCGTATGATCTTTTGCTAATTGATGTAAAGATGCCTGAACTCAACGGCGTGGAATTGACTAAGGAAATCAAGAAACTGGCAAAGAATTCAAATGCGATCCCCCCGCCAATTTGTTTCATTACAGCCTTCGACGAGTATTACGAGATTCTAATGGATTTGTTTCCGAATAATAATAAGCATGACTCTGATATCTGTCTGATCCATAAACCAATTGAAATTGAGAATCTCACGACAAGACTGAAGCACGAGATCGCGATGCACAAGTAATTAGATATGGTCTAATTGATGATTTTCTGTGAGGCCCAGACTAATTTCGTCCCAACAATCTGCATCAATAATTTGTGATTAACGTTCAATGTACATGGTCGATATGCTAAGTATGTCACTATCTTCATGTCATTGAAAACAAAAGGACAAACTAGGATCGACATATGCACCAAAACCAGCTTCACAATTCGCGCTTCTCAATTCTGGTGCGGTGTTTACAAATAAAATCCTTAAGTGAAAAATGACCTGATTTATTACGTACATTTACAATACCCTTATACATTACTGAGCCAAGTGTGCTTTATACATTGTCAGTTCTCTCAGTTCATTTGCTGACGATTTCTGATTCATAGTACAACCCAATGACCTAAATTTTTGTTGATTTCAAATCCCACTGCCTAAAAGATAAGATTCATAACGGCCCAGGACCAGTGGGCAAGATGAATCCGACTAGTCCAGAAATTATCCAAATAATCACAGCTATTATGAGTGCCTTTATCCAACCGAAACTATATAGAGCCTTCAGCGCAAGAAGCCATACAATTCCCCCGATTAGAGCAGCCAAGAAGTCGTGGCCAAAAATGAAGTAGACCACGCCATAGACGGCCGAACCTATAAGGGCAGCAGCTAAGGCATGCTTTATTCCCTCTCTTTCTCCAAAGAGTTTAGTTACGACATAAATTATGACTGTCGAAATAACCAGTCCTATGACAAAGAGAACGATGCTCCATATTGTGTCTGCCATGTCTATGAGATCATATCAGGCTATTTTTATATCAACTGTAGATGTACGCCCATTTACTGCTTCCGATAAACGGGCCAAGAAATGGAGCAAAAGCTATGAACTTTAAATCGAGGCAGTCGTATTATGTTAAAAATATTGTGTCAAGGAATGGTTGCTTTATAAAGCACTATTTTAGCATTACTGCTAGCAACAATAAATGGGAACCCCAGACAACTATATACCGTGAACGAAAATTGGTAAAGCATTGTGAATTCAGGCGAAAATAAAAATGTTTAGGGAAGTCGGTACCAAAAAATTTTTGATCATTTTACACTACGCCTGGGGACGAATGTTTGGAATCTATTCAGAGGGGGCGACGTTACTTCAATAGACTAACCAAAATCCGCTATGCCGATCCGGATCTCGTCAGCACAACAATAAGCCGATAGTTTCATTCCTGTGATTTGTTCATCCGTTTCGAATTAGGTGTCAACTTCCACTGTCTCTCATAGATATGCGAATAATGAATTGGACGATATTACAAAAGGGGAGGGCAGTATTAGAATATGAGATAAATCTCAAGAAAACCCTTGTGAGATCCTTGTAAGGAGAAGAAGGGAGAATTTGCATTGAGGTCAACAAAGACCTAGAAAGGTAGCCTTCAAAAATTGATGCAATGGATAAATCGGCGATATAGAAGGTGTTACGTCGTATGCTCAATCTTTCTTGATTTGCAGGCGGATTTATCGTTAAAAATCAAAAATTAGCAAGTACCTGTATTCCATAAAGCTACGGCTGAATGACAACGGCACAATGACTAAGCACGAGCTCTGATCCTAATGCTTAATTGAAAGTTCGCCAATATACATCATCGCATCGCTTGACACAAGAAAGGTGCGCTAGGTGTAACGTAGAATGCTATGTTTCATACTCGTGCGAGCACACAGACCTAAAAGATATGTGCACCGAATGCTATCAGTA
>JAATVP010000208.1 GCA_014523625.1 Nitrososphaerales archaeon TH5896 | reverse complement strand
GCGTTACCATATGCTTGTTTCTCAAATACATTCACGTGTTATTGTGATGGCACCCAGGATTGTAAGAAGCTGATTTCCTCAGGTGAATGTAAGGCAGAAGTAAGAACGGTTGATGGTAAGCCTGGATTGGGTGAGTGTGATTGGAATGCGAATTCTTGACTCGTGATCCGGAGTGGTGAAGCTGGGTATGTTTTGTTTCTCTTTTCTAGTGTTCTGGTGATGGATCCTTAACGCTGATCCAACTTCTAGTTGAATCACGATGGCCTTCTCGTGAATATTAACGGTCATAAGTCTAACGAAATAAACCAGAATTTTTTCCTGTTTTCCTAAAATCAATAAACGAAAACAAAGCGCTGGAAAAATGGCCATAACTTCTACCGTTGGACGTCTTGATTTCAACCTTTATCACGTAGTAAAAGATCTTTTGATTAGGTATAAATTCCAAACCATAAGATGTTAGACCCACATGTTCCGGTACTAAGGATAATGTCGAGACACTTCTTTATTTTTGAATTTTCCTAGTTATTTAAAAAAACTTCGCTCTTCTCCTTGAAAATGAATTCGTCCACGCAAAATAGATTGTACTTGCTTATTACCCTTGAGAGAATCCTCCATATCTAGAACGATCGTTCACTTTGACGTGTTTGGATTGTAATCTTAATAATACTTCCTATTCTTTATGTCCCACCGTTAGCATATTCTTATATCTAATATGAATCGCTAACATGCGTTGCTTTTGAGCGGAGAGAATTAGGTGACGTGTCAATCAATGCCTGTTCCAATTGCAGTTGGGATGCCAACCTATCTAAATTGTACAAACAACCTTTATTTATACAACATTTGCGTTCAACAAACCGAGAATCCAATGAAGGAAATAGTAAACCAAAATACAGTAAGTAGTTTCCTAGTCCAACAACTCTACGACTTAGGGGTTCGGCACGTATTTGGTGTCCCAGGAGACTACGTTTTAGGATTCTATCAATATCTGAATGAATCAAAAAAACTCATGGTAGTCAACACTTGCGACGAACAAGGTGCAGGATTCGCGGCTGATGCTTATGCAAGAATTAATGGACTGGGAGTTGTATGCATAACTTACTGTGTTGGCGGGCTGAAAGTAGTCAATGCTACTGCTCAGGCATTTGCAGAAAAGTCCCCCTTGGTAATAATATCTGGTTCACCTGGAATAGCGGAGCGAAGAAAGAACCCACTTCTTCACCACAAAGTACGAGATTTTGACACACAATTAGAAATCTTCAAACATATAACTGTTGATTCTACAGTCATCTCTGACCCTTGTAACGCAACTCATGATATTAATCGGGTCCTACTCTCAGCTCTGCGTTATAAAAGACCAGTATATATCGAACTACCTAGGGATAAAGTTCTCGCATCAATACCTTTTGATGAACTGAATAAAGAAGTACATACACGAGCTCGACAGTTAAGTAATATGAATTCAGTATTAAAGAGTGTTCCACTTGAATCTGATTTTGATAGCCTAAAGGAATCAATTAATGAAGCTAAGGAAATGATAAAGCTCTCTAATAAGCCGATAATAGTAGCTGGGGTAGAGATACATCGGTTTGGACTACAACGTATCATTTTAAGCCTAATTGAAAAAACAGGAATTCCGGTTGTATCCACTGTTTTGAGCAAGTCAGTAATATCAGAGAACAATCCTCTCTACTTGGGAGTCTATGAGGGGGCAATGGGTCATGAATTGGTAAGAAATTATGTCGAATCAAGCGATTGTCTTGTATTGCTTGGAGCTCCACTGACTGATATTGATTTTAGTATCACTCCTACTCCAATTGACCAATCTAAGGTCATTTATGCAACATCAGAAAGATTGTCCATTAAACACCATAATTTTGAGAATGTTTACTTGAAGGACTTTTTGAACGGTCTAATTGAAATGCCAGACCATTCAAGGAACACCGATGCTGCAGTAGACGCCGAACTTATTAAACAAATAAAGCTTGAACAGAATTCTGACCAGGGTTCGAGTAGCCAGAGACTAGGGAGCCTAGAAAAAGATGTTGATCGAAGAAAAAAGATAACGGTAAGATATCTATTCGAAAGACTAAACTCTTCTGTGAAGAGTAGTACAGTGGTTATAGCTGATACTGGAGATTCCTTATTTGGATCACTCGATTTAACTATTCATAATCAAACGGAGTTTTTGTGCCCGGCATATTATCTTTCTATGGGTTTCGCGGTTCCCGCGGCAATTGGAGCTCAACTAGCCAATCCAACACTCAGACCACTCGTTATAGTGGGAGACGGCGCATTTCAAATGACGGGAATGGAAGTGTCTACTATCGCTAGATTTGGCCTAAGTCCGATCGTCGTGATATTGAACAATGAAGGATACGGCACAGAACGACCCATTATAGATGGACCATTCAATAACGTACTATCTTGGGATTATAGCAGAATTCCCGAATTAATACGCTATGGAAAAGGTTTTGTAATAGAATCGGAAGAGGATCTTGATCGAGCAATACTTGAATCTGGAAAAATCTATGATCAAGAACTTTGTTTGCTGGATGTTAAGCTAGACAAGTATGATGGATCAGCCGCTTTGCGACGTATTACTGAAGTCTTCCACCGCAGGGCACATTAATTCTTGGGAGGTCGTGTGCAGCTCACAGAACGACGACTATTTTATTCTGAATCTTGGGTAGAGGTAGACTCAGCATTTGTCTATTTCTCAACAAGGGATTGTTATTAGTTCATAGTACCCTATCTACCGAATAACTGGTCACATACTTCCTTGCCAGCTTCGTCGATGCATTGATTGTACATGTCACCGAAAAGATCACCGCCGAATGGCTGTTCCTGTGAAAACGGTAATTGTGGCAGCTGTTGAAGAGGTGCCTGTTCGCGAAGTGTCTGATCACTTTGGATCTTTCCCAATTTCAATGGAATGGTGATTTCTTGACCTTCTCTGATTACCTGAAGTTGAACGGTGTCCCCAACTTTTTTTGTATCCAAGTAAGACTGGATATCCTGAATTGTGTTAACAACCTTTTCATCTATTCCTACTACTATATCACCCCCAAGGTTAATGTCGCTGCCGTTAATATTGGCAACTTTGTACCCCCCTCTAATCCCAGCCAGATCTGCCGGTCCACCCGAGATTATATCTTCTACAAGGAAGCCCTTCTGTGATTGTGTTAGATTCATTCTTTCGGCCATTTCCGGTGTCATATTTATGCCGTTTATTCCTAAAGCAGGTCTCTCCTTTAGCTGTTCTGGTCCCTGGTTTGGTTGGGACTTGTTTTCAGTACCTTGGCTAGGTCGAGCAGAAAGCATCAAATCGATACGTTCGGTCTTTCCGTCTCTAATAACTGTTAATTCAATATTCTCACCAACTGCCTTTTGTTCTTCTAAATAGGAAAGGAGGTCTTCCATCGCTCTAACACTTTGGTTGTCGACTGCTGCAATTACATCTCCTCCCAATCTAATGTCCTGTCCATCCACAGATGTAAGTACATCTCCTCCTCGTATTCCGGCTTTATCAGCTGGGCTATCAGCTGTGATGTCCACAACGAGAATTCCCTTTGTGTCATTCAAATGCGATGCATTTGAAATTTCAGGAGATAGGGTGATTCCAGTGATACCCATATAGGGATGCTCGTAAGAACCGTTTTTCAATAGTGATGATACTACTTTTTGAACCATATTTGACGGGATTGCAAATCCTACTCCTGAATAAACTCCCGTATTTGAGAAAATCGCTGTATTCATACCGACCATTTCTCCCTTAGAGTTGAGCAATGGTCCGCCTGAATTACCTGGATTTATTGCAGCATCAGTCTGAATTATGTTTGAAATTGAATATCCTGTGATGTCATTTGGTAAAACTCGTCCCATCTGGCTTATTACTCCGGAAGTCAAAGTTCCACTAAGACCGAATGGATTACCAATTGCAATAACTTGTTCTCCTACCTGTAAGGTTGATGAATTTGACGCTTTTAGCGGAGGAATTTGCTTTTGAAAGCCATCATCAGTTATTTGTATAACGGCAATATCTGAATAAGGATCCTGTCCAATTACTTTGGCCGAATAGGAATCTCCATCTACAAAAGTAACTTCGACATTATTAGGATCGGAAATTACATGAGTATTGGTGATGATGTGTCCGTCCTGATCATATACAAACCCTGACCCTAAAGCGACATCATCCTGGGGGATCTGCTCTCCATTTCTTATTACAAGGCTATTACTAACTGGACTCGTGCTTGTTATTTGTACAACAGAATTCTCAGTCCTATTAAAAATCTCTGGCAATGTCAATACCTCTGAGGTTGATATTGATGAGGGTAACGAATTAGTGCTGACACTGCTACCTAAAGTTTCATTTGACCGTTGGGCCATTGTTTTTGGTGAGGCTAACCCAAGAAACAAAGTGGTAGCCAAAATGATTATTACGAAAATCCAAAGATGATTGTGCATGTTTAGGGTAGTAACGCATTCTGTTATTTATATGTTGACATTTATGTCATTAAATCAGTGTCTGAATGTCAATTTAATTCGATTCTTCGTCACACTCTTATGAACATGAAAGATTATTATTTTC
>JAATVP010000207.1 GCA_014523625.1 Nitrososphaerales archaeon TH5896 | reverse complement strand
TTATGTTGAGAATAACAATAGGAATCCCATCCTATAATGAAGGAGCTAGAATCTTATCGTTAATTAGAACGGTATTTGAAAGTGTGCTCAATGATGAAGTCCAGATTAGTGAGGTAATAATTTGTGACCATTCTTCCGACGCGACACCTAAGATATTAAGATCATTTGTGTCTCAACACCCTTACTTACCGATCCATTTAAGCCATCATGACGAAAGGGGAGGTGCAGCTTCGGCTTGGAATGAAATTTTTTCTATAGCTACAGGTGACATCATCGTACTATTCGACGCCGATGTTTTGCCTCATAAAGAATGTGTAAGTGAACTTGTGTCATGTATGGAGAGCAATAGAGTAGGATTATGTGCATCCAATCCTGTTTGCCTCAAATCAGGTTCGTCAACTGCTAGAGCTGCTTCATTCATCTCAAGTTGGTTAGAAGTTATCAGAAGTCGTGGAATTTCCCAATACACCGTTATGGGAAGATCGCTTTCTATACGCACTGACTTGGCGAAGAGGATCATCATTCCTAAAGAAACGATAGCAATCGACCTTTATCTGCAATGTAGAATTCTAGAAATGGGGTATCACATACTTTACAGAGAAAAAGCTAGGGTACATTTCACACCCCCATCTAATATGAGGGACTTCACGTCCCAGGTCTTGAGGTCGAGGAATGGCCATAGACAAATTTCCACTCAGGTAAGAAGGCTCGGAATCAATGCTTCGCCCTGGCCAGTTTTGATTGCGTCTGTAAAGACTGCTTATGACAATCCTACTGGTGCAATTTTCATGCTCCTCTGTTCATGTCTTCTTCCTTTCTATGGTTGGAGACTCCCTGGGACTAACTCGTACAAATGGACGATTGCTACCTCCACAAAAGCCCAAACTCGATGATTAAATAGACGTTTTCCTTCTTTCAGAATTATTATCCCAGATTTAAGGTTCTAAAACGAAGTAACAAAATATCGTAGCATATAAATACTTTCCATAATAGAAATCCTCTGGGTTGGAGCACCAGCGAGATAGTGATCAGAGCTACCTATGTATTCCACATCATGCGAACCTTGATATAGCTCTTGAAAAGTGGAAAAGCTCCCAGAGACCCAAGAGGATGTACTTTGTGACTGCAACGTTTACTGAAGAAACTAGGCTATATTTTCCCGGCAGAGCTAACCACTATATCTTAATCTCGAATCTAGGTCAGCAAGACGAGGCGAACACAACAGAAATACTTTCCAGCCATGAGCGACATGTCTTCGAGTTCAAGATTACTACTACACTCTTCGAAAGACTATGCGAGCGACTTAACTATGTTTCCATCTATTTCATGAGATACTCGTATGGGCAGAAAGAATTGATCGACTTGGCCACCTCGCTGGCTAAGAGAGACAGAGTAACAAAGGCCACACTCGCAGAAATGACAGTGTCCTGTTCAATGAAACCAAAGTTTAGTTTTCCCTATTCAAGGAATCTGTTGATTCTTGAAGTAGATGGTGGTCGGACTCATCAGAGCGATCAGCGGTACTGTGAAAGGACTAGAAGGGATGCTATACGAAAAGGTATGTCCCTGTCTAATTTGTTTAGTTTTTCTATTCTAGAGGAATTCAAGTAATCTGAGCAGAAATATTAAATATATCCCTTCGAGTTCCTGATACCTGATCGACATTGAGTAAGCCAATGGAATTAGGTAGCTTAAAGGTGGGATCCTATATAATAATCGACAATGAGCCCTGCAGGATAGTATCATACGACCATAGCAAGCCAGGCAAGCACGGGTCCGCTAAGGCTCGAATCTCAGCGATTGGCGTTTTTGATGGTTCTAAACATAGTATGGTTTCGCCAGTCTCTGCTAACATTGATGTGCCACTTATTGACAAGCGCAGCGGTCAAATCATATCAATTTCTGGCCAGTCGCTTCAAATTATGGACCTTGAAACTTTTGAAGTATTCGAGACTGATGCTGCTGATGATGAAATGAAAAACAAGATCAGACAAGGCGGTGAAGTTGAATACTGGAAGGTACTAGAACGAATTAAGGTAGTGAGGGCGAAAGGCTAGAAGGGCAAGAGGGTTCCTTGAAGCCGCCTCGACAATCTCCTCTAATCTAATAGAGAGGTCGTAAATTGTAATTATCTATGATTCTTCCCTCGATTCATGAGAACTCGGCTTAAAACCCCACTTCCCCAATATAGGGAATAGCCTTGGTATTTCCCAAAATTGACAATTCGAAAGGAATTTAATTCAAATATACTAAAAACCTTATCTCTTCTCTAAAAAACGAATGTGAGGTGGATCTACTGTATGGTGTCGATCCACTTAAGATGACTTTTCAAATCGCAGCTTCACCTCTGGACTTCGATCCTATGTCTACGGCGTCATCCAGGTCGTAGACGAATATCTTTCCTTCTCCCTTAAGTCCAGTACTAGAATTCTCGAGTATCGTGTTAAGTATACTGTCAACGGCAGTGTCTTTAGCTACGACTACTAGCGTAGCATTGAGATTGAATTCAGGAGTATAGGTAGATGTGCCTCTTCCAGAATGTAGTATCGGACGCGGGTTCTGACCTCTACCCTTGGACTCGTAATACGTTAGGCCTCCCAAATCCTTTAGCGCCGAGAGCACAAGTTCCAAACGAGCATGTGGCATAACTGCCTCTATCTTTTTCATAGACGGGGTCAAATAGCTAACAATGAGCTTTTATTAAAGTATTATGAGATTAGACTGTAGAAGGAATTTGGAGATGGCAATCAAATTGAGATCATCCGGAAATATGTGGTGCCAATCGCAAAAGGAGAACGTCGACTACAAATTTGCTTTTTAAAAGAAATAAGTGCGAAGAATGTGGGAGAACCTTCAGAAGAATTGAAGAGTTAATGCAGCACCAACAGGTTGTGCATGGAGAAGACCTATCTTATAGGTGTAATTCCTGTGGGCTCGAATATCTTGGGATGGAACAAATGCGAGCTCACATCATGAAATTTCATAGCTATAAAAATAAGCGAGTCTAGCGGTTAGAGTATGAGTTCGAAGATGGAAAAACTGAAGTGTTTTCTGTAGAAGATCAATGTGTAGTCATATTTTGGTAAAGTAACAAACAATAAAATATTCGACAGGTAAAAGTCGGTTAATGTCTAAAACCTGCATGAAATGTGGGAAAGATTTTGATGATTCCTCTATTCTGGATCAGATGTCTCAGAAGTATCCTTCGTGTCCGACTTGTTGGGCAGAATGGAACACTTATTCCGTGATGGTGATCAACGAACTGAGGCTAGATATGTCTCTTCCCGAACATAGAAAAGCGTTACGCAAACATGAAAGAATGTTTTTTGGATTGGAGAAACCAGAGGAACTGCAAAAGAATCCCGACAAAAGGGAACAAGACGATTCATAGCAGCGCTAGTGCCGAACGTACTTCCTGAGGCAAGGAGAGCATTATCTGTCTACCTTGATATTGATTGAATAACGCCTCAAGAAGACAATCTCGAAGGATAATCCTTTGATTTTCTTCTGCCGATTGATAGGCTTCGAAAAGAACCGCAAAGTAATCCCTTTCGCACAAAGTCGGATCCTTTTCGTATATATTTATAAAAGCAGCAAAGATAGTCATAATTTTATTGCGCTCCAAACTTGATACTATCCCGAGCCATGTTCGAATTACCTTTCTCAAGGATTCCTTTTCTGCTAAGGAAAGGCCGCTTAATATCGAATCAATGAATTCTTCCTGCGCCTTTAAATCCTTGCTACAAAGGTCCTGCAGTCGGCTTCTCATCATCGACTCACGTAAGAATTCAGGAAGCTTAGACAAAATCAGGACAATATTCTCGGTAGGGTATTGTTGCAAATCATCATGCATATTTTAGTAATTTTGAAATGTTGCTTATTAATGTAAGATGATATCTTGATCACCGCAGTAATGCCATTTGCTTAAAATATGTGATCCTATTTATGAGATGGGATGCCGTGTACGGTGATCGTAGGTGGATTTTTTGGTGACGAAGGAAAGGGGAAAATTGTTGCATATTTGGCTAGGAAAGATAAAGCCGATGTGGCGGTTCGGGGCGGAGTAGGGCCCAATGCAGGGCATACAGTAATGTTCCATGGAAAAGAACATAAGACCAGAATGTTACCAAGTGCACTAGTAAGCAATCAAACCAGACTTATGATTGGCCCAGGAGTTCTTATTAACGTGAACGTCCTTCTTGAAGAAATCAAAAATTTCGATACAAAAGATAGAACATTCGTTGATCCTCAATGTTGCATAATAGCTACTACTCACATTGAAATGGATGGCTCCGATCCAAATTTAAATAGGATTGGAACAACTGGAACGGGAACAGGACCTGCAAATGCCGACCGAGCATTGCGAAAAGCATTACTTGCAAGAGATTCGTTTGAATTATCAGAGTATTTGCAGGACATACCAAGTATCGTAAACAGCTCAATTGACAATGATAAGACCGTTCTAGTTGAAGGCACGCAAGGTACGTTCCTCTCTCTTTACCATGGGACCTATCCCTTCGTGACCTCAAAGGATGTAACGGCATCTGCTATTTGTTCTGATGTCGGAATTGGACCGAAAAAAGTCAGCGAGGTATTGATAGTGTTCAAGGCATATGTTACAAGAGTAGGTTCGGGTCCACTTGAGGGAGAATTAGAACTAGAAGAAACTACTTCAAAAGGATGGACTGAATATGGTAGTGTCACAGGACGATTGAGAAGAGCCGCACCCTTCAATTTTGATTTAGCAAAGCGTTCGATAATGCTGAACAGTGCCACACAGATAGCATTAACAAAACTCGATATTGTTTTCCCTTCCGACGCAGGGAAAAGGCAATTCGATAATCTGTCCAGTGATGCCAAAAGGTTTGTCAATAATATCGAAAAAGAAGTAGGTCTAAAAGTTGGAGTAATAGGAACTGGACAGGAACTCGACGACATAATTGATCGCAGATACTAGCTTAATCCGATTTAGTCGAAGCAAATCGCATTCACTAACAGGGACAATGCATCAGGTTTCAAAGCTCTGCCTGATTGATCCAAGTTGCCTCGTATCGGAGGAATCTATTGCGGGTTACCTAGACCATACTGCAGATTTTGTAATTCAATTTATTGGAGGAAAGCGGAGACGTTTAATTCTCATCATATTTCTAGCGTTTATAACCTTAGAGACAAGACTTGACGGCCACGACTTAGCGACCTAAATCTTGTCATGCCAGGTGTCGAACTACATTTCAACCGAGTAAATTTAGAATAGCGAAGTTGGTTATTTTAGGATACAAAGCATGGTAATATCGTGTATCTTTTTCACATGCTTTTAATAGGATCTCTGATGAATCTATTTGAAATTGCGGATAAAATCACCATGGTATGTTGAGCTTTCTGGGTTGAAGGACTTTGGCAGGCTTGTCTGTGCTCTGGAACGTGTACCTCTTCCGTCCTTTTCCCTTTCATTGAATGGAGCTCCGGCCTTGGCAGTTCAGGTCGATTTTGTGAACGGGAGACCTGTCATCTTCTTTGTCAAGAATGAGTTTGGGAGAGTTGGAGAATATTTAGCGTATCGAATTGTTGGTGAAGTTGAAGAGGTAACACTGGTCGAATATGTGTCAAATCCCACTTTTGTCTATTCTCCAATTGTAAAGATCGACAAATCTCCCAAGAGTTTTTCTAGATCAAGCAAGGTCACTTCAACGTTCGAGTATGTAGCCATCAGATTATCAGATCTTGCAAGTTTATCCAAGGTGTGTGCCTACAAGACCATATATGAAGAACCACCTTTACCTCTTTTGATATTTGAACAAAAAATCGAAAATCAAACAAAGTACATCATAGGAGCACCTATGAGCGTAAGTGAGAGCGACACATTCTCCTATTTCTATTATGTAGTTTTGGATGAATGTCCAGCTACATCGTTCCTAAGATATTCGAGCCAGAAATCCGAAGCTACCTCATTTTACAACAGGATAGATGAGCACGGCTATATATATCTCAAGTTAATTAGGCTTGCAAAACCACACCCATTAGTGAGATCCCTTGAGTTCAGGTGAAAATTTCTCCTCTAGGATATGGACATCTTCCAAGAAAAAACAGAGCAACATTATCTTAGCGCTAGATCCCGTTCAAGAAAATGACTTATCCAAATATTTGAATGAAATTGTTAGTCTCCTAGAATCTGGTATTTGCGCTATCAAATTTAACCTTCATGTAATCGTACCTCTAGGTCAAGATGAAATGACTAAAATTATACAAATGTGCCATTCATATGGCATACAAGTAATAGCAGACATCAAGCTTAATGATATCCCTTCGACAAATGAGATAGCCTTGAAATGCCTAGTTGAAGAGGGTTTTGACGCAATAATAGCTAATCCCATTATCGGCAGATTGGAAACAATTGAATTAGTAAAGAAAGCCCACTCATTAGGTACAGGTATTTTGGCGATAATCTATATGAGCCATCCTGGTGCCTCGCAAACGTACGGAATCCAGGTTTATGATAAGTCTGAGAAGAATGGAATTAGAAGAGTGCCACTATATCGTTTGCTTTTAAAATATGCCAAAGAAGCAAAGGTAGATGGATTGGTTGTAGGAGCTACTAAGCCCCATATAATTAATGAAATTGCATCTGGAAAGCCAGCACCAATTTTTTCTCCCGGCTTAGGGCATCAGGGAGGGAGCATATTGCAAGCCTCTAAGTATGGGGTAGATTATTTTATTATTGGCAGAAGCATAATTCAGAGCGCAGAACCATTGAAGACCCTGGGTTTACTCCAAGATAGCTTAAGAAAACGCTAGGGACAAAGTTCATAGTGTCTGCTTGCCATTGACAAAATTATTTGCTGAGATGAGAACATCTCGAGCCGACCGGTACGTTAGAGTTTTTAAAGCCGAATGATAATCCGCCCAGAGAAAATCCTGGTGTTCATTTGACAGCTTTATATTTCTGCTTGGTGTTTGGGCGAGATAAAAACTGACCTTCTTTTGTACCAAATTCCCATCTCGCCTATATTTATAAAATATTGATTGGATATATCCTTCCACGAATCGCAAGTCGGTTATACCCGTCTCTTCGAAAATTTCTCTTATGACAGCTTGTACTTCAGTTTCTCCTACTTCCACATTACCTTTTGCGAAGTCCCAATGACCCGAAGAATAGTGTAGCAACAAGAACTTTCTTTCACCATATGGGAAGTATCCAAAGAGAACTGCTCCTGCTGAATGTTCCATAATCATTTTTTAGCGCATGCATGAACGGCAGTTGGTCAGTCTAAGTCTCAGCATACAGAGGTAACTCAGATGACTTCGCCAACGAAGAAAATGCGTTCTTTGCTTACAATATCCTCCATTGGACAACTTGGAATTGATGCGGCGTTTGTCAATAACATCAAATGTCACTAAATAACACATACGGCATAATTTTCTAGAGACCATATTTTCTTACTCTATTCTGATAAATTCTAATTGCTCGCATAAAGTCGATCTTCCTGAATTGAGGCCAGAAAACATCCATGAATATTATCTCGCTGTACGCGCTCTGCCATAACAAGAAGCCACTGAGCCGCCTTTCTCCAGAGGTTCGCAGTACAAGATCGGGCTCTGGTTGCGGTAGATGAGAAGTATAGAGACAAGATTCAATCGTTTTTTCGTTGATGTCCTCTACTCTAATATCCCCTGCGACGGCCATTCCGGCTATTCGCTTAATTGCATCAATAAGTTCCTTTTGACCACCGTAGGCCACTGCAATGTTTAAAAACATCGAGTCATATTCGCAGGTTGCTTTTTCTAACTCGTTTAATATCTTTTGTAGCTTAATCGGCACCAACTCAACGTTTCCAATGGCCTTTATCTTCATTCTTCTCTTGTGAATACGCGAATCATTGTAGAGCCTTTGTAATTTTATACATAGTAGGTCATAAATATTGTTAACTTCTTCATCATTTCTATTGAGGTTTTCAGTCGAAAGGATATAGAGAGTCGTAATTCTAATCCCAATGTCATGGATCCAGTTGAGAAGCTCCTCGGCCTTGTCTGCGCCAACAAAGTGACCTTCATCAACATTTAAGAGATTTAATCTCGCCCAACGCCTGTTTCCGTCCAGAATAATCGCAACATGATTTGGTAGGGGATTACAAAGAATATGTGATTGGAGTCTCCTCTCATAGTATTGGTATAGCCCGCTCAATTGTAGAAGAGTTCCAGCAAATGCCTTCCCGTTCTCAATTGTTTGCATCAGAGCCTATCCAAATTAGCGAAGGTCTCATCTACGATTTTATTGTTTGGACCTTATTTAGGATCAGATAGCTTAGTGTTTCAGGACTTCTCCGCCTTTTCTATTTCTAAAATACTGGAACAAAAATGTAGCCGCAACAAGAGTAACTGCCAAACCAATCAGGATAGACGATATCAAACTAAAAGGATTTGCTCCCTCGGTAAGAATCGAAGTGAACTGCAGGACCGGTATATATAGCAACGCCAGTACTACCAACCGGAGAATATCTGACATTGTCTTGATACTACCTTTGAACCAATTGCTGAGCAGCGAACCAACAAATATCGTAGCAATGCCTATCCACAGAAGTGTAATTGTGCCTTGAATAAAAGACCCAACTATCATTCTGTTCGTAATTATTGCGGTTACGCCGGAATTAGGTTCGATGAGATTAGCGGGAATATTCGAGAATCCATTGACTATTGCAACCAGAATTATGAGTATCCCTGAGAATACCGAAAATATTCGAATGAAACCCGAAGGTGTAGGCCTACCTAACGATCCGATTGCCTTATCTAAATCAAAAGCTCGCATAATGAATGCAATACCAAGAATGCTCAAAGCAAGGGCAACTGCTTCTTTAGTCAGCCCGAAAACAGTCGCAATCCCTGTTGCAACCAACAATGCTCCGGGAACACCCAAAAAGAATTTGGAATATCTTGGATCATATACTAGCATTTTTACATATCTGCCTAGAACCGCGTATGAATACTCCACACTCCGGCTATGCTTAATTATTATCCGTTGCAGTGAAATAATGGGCACCAGTGTTTGCAAAACAGGGACTACGACTTCGTCATCTTCTCCGTCAGATACCAAAACGACCGCGTCTGCCTGGTATGAATTAATAATTAGCTGAACTTCTGAATAGATTTTTTCATCGGCCTCTATTCCTCTTTCATATCTTCCAGCTACCAGTGCGACCTCTGCATTATGCCCTTTAGAAATCAACTCTTCATATGTTTTTACTGCTCCAAATATTGCATTCGCATCAGAATCTTCAGGGTCTTCGATCGCCAAGCGTATTCCTGCATTTATACACGAACTTCGTCCAACAATAGGTGTCTGCAGCCCCCCCTTAGAGCCTATGTCGTCATCTCTATCAACACAAAGGACAAGAATCTTGTTATGTGATGCAGGTTTCTTTAAGATTTCCTCTGAAGATGAAAGCAGACTCTTTCGATATCCTTTACTCTTACCAATTACATCTGGCATTTTGGGGCCCGGACTAGTTACAAGAATGTTGAACCTCCTAATTAATCTGATCAAAAAGAGATCCGAGAGAATAGCATCTAAACTTGAAAAGGAAAAATCGAGGATGCTTATGCATCTAGTTCATGATCAGGCCGCTTTATGCATGAATGTGATCGTTAATATACTAACATGAGACCTTTATACTTGAAGTCATTGCGCGGAGATACCGAAATTTATGCCGCCAGAACGACAAAATATAGTGACTCTTTAATGATAAGCGTCTGCGATTCAGATCTAGTCGACAGGACACTAAGGCAGGGAGAAGTGGTCATTTCTCTATCGAGAGAGTATTTTCAAGAAGAAGTAATTGAAAAGGAGCAAGCCGCTGACCTTCTGAACAAATGCTCGATTGCCAATCTTGTCGGCGAGAAGATTGTTGCGATGGCCATTTCAATGGGACTAGCAAAAGAGGCTAGTGTTAAGTGGATCTGTGGCATCCCTTTCTTAATGATTTTCAAATTCTACCATAGGTAGAGTTCTTGTTTCTCACTTTTTTGATTTTCTCAATTTTCAAAGCTGTTACTTTAATATAGCTAATTTACCCCAATGAAGAAACAGGGAAATGCCAGGATTGAGCGTGGAAGATGACTTGGGAGCGTCTAACTATGGGCCAGAAGTCTCCCACCAGTCAGTCAGGGTTCCCGGAGAAAGGATAGGGGTATTAATTGGCAGGAAAGGTGTAGTAGTAGAGAGAATAAAGCAGGAATGTAGGGTCAACGTTGAGATTGAGAGTGAGACTGGGAACGTGATTGTTGGATACGACTCCAGATCATTACTCGAAGGAGATCCATTCAAAGCGCTAGAAATAATCTCTGCAATTGCCCGAGGCTTTTCACCGGAGAGGGCATTCAAATTGCTCCATGAGGATGTTGTTTTTCAATTGCTTGATATGAGGGACTATGTAGGGAACTCGCAGAGCTCGATGAGCAGATTAAAGGGCAGAATCATAGGTGAACGTGGAAAGTCACGACGCACCATTGAAGAGCTGAGCGGCGCCGATGTTTCAGTCTACGGACACACAGTTGGTTTTATCGGAATTTTTGAGGCCATTAAGGTAGCAGTTGAGGCGATAATTCTATTGTCGAAAGGAAGTTCTCACAAGAGTGTTTATGCGATGTTGCAGAACTACAGACGAAAGCTAAAACAGGAAAAAATGTCCCTTTGGGAGGAATAGTTTACTAAATTGGAGAGTTAGTTTAGGTTTTCACTAGCATGAACGAAGCACTTATTCCATTCCTGGTGCTGCATATTGGATCGTTCTGTATCTAATCAGTTCTATCAATACTTTGTGCCCATCGCCTGAATACGTTATTTGAAATACGGAATTGATCTAGGACCTTTCCTACGATGTGATTTACTAGATCGTCAACCGTTTTAGGTTTATGGTAAAAACCGGGCATGGCTGGAAGCAATACGGCACCAGCCTTATCCAATCGGAGCATGTTATGAAGATGAATTCTAGAGAGTGGCGTTTCGCGGGGAACTATTACTAATCTTCGTGTCTCTTTCAAACAAACGTCTGCAGCGCGTGAAATTAGATTATCATCATAACCATTCGCTATGCTTGACAATGTTTTCATGCTACATGGGACAATTACCATGCCATCAGAGATAAACGACCCACTGGATATCTCTGATGCCATGTTATGAGGGTCGTAGTTGACAGATGCAAGCGATTTAACGTATTTGATGGTAAAATTCGTTTCAATCCTAATGGTTTTTTCACCCCACTCACTCATAATCAAATGACTCTCAATATTCAACTTAAAAAGGGCTTCTAGAAATTTTATCCCATAGATAACACCGGAGCCTCCGGTGATCCCTACTATGAGTTTCATATTCTACCTTAGTAAAAGCCAATTCCTATTTATTCCTGATGACCTAGCTGTAACAAAAACAAATTAATGAACTATCAATTAGGAGATTTCTACGGATGCACTTAACAGTATTTGGAAGTCTTGCATTGGACACTACTAGAACTCCATTTAGAACGGAAATAGAAATAATGGGGGGCGCCGCTACTTATGCATCTATTGCCTCCAGCAACTTTGTCAAAACAGAAATCCTGGGGGTAATCGGATCTGACTTCCCAGAAAAATACCTGGAGATCTTGCGATCAAAAGTTGGAACAGCTGGACTGGAGATAAAATCTGGTAAAAGGACATTTAGATATGATTCCTCATTTAACTATGATCTTTCTCACAGGACTACTAACAAGACAGATCTAAACGTAATCGCAGAATATGAACCGTCGGTACCAGATCAACTTAAGAATTCACGGTATATTTATTTGGCAAACAACGATCCCATTCAGAATATCAAGATGCTCAAACAATTCATCAATCCAAAGTTGGTAGTCTGCGATACCATAGAATTTTGGATTCAAACAATGCCCGATGAAGTAAAGAAAATGTTCGGATTGGTACACGGTGTTATTATTAACGATCAAGAAGCAAGAATGCTGTGCGGCATGTCAAACCTGATCAAATGTGCCAAAGAGATATTATCGTGGGGCCCAGAATTTGTCGTTGTTAAAAAGGGAGAACACGGCTCGGTCTTAGTGCGATCTGACATGATATTTGTTGCTCCTGCTTATCCGCTAGAAGAGATTGTTGATCCCACTGGAGCAGGTGACTCCTTTGCGGGAGGATTTATGGGGCACTTAGCCTCAGTTGAGACTAATGATGTCAAAGAATTTAGAGCTGCAGTGGTATACGGTAACGTCATGGGGTCATTTGCAGTAGAAGATTTTGGCTTAACCAGACTTCTACGTATCGGCAACGAAGAAATTACCAAGAGGTTCAATCTATACAGAACATTAACACAGCTTTAGACCTCGAAGATTTTTTAAGATAGCTTCTTAAAAAGCAGAAAGTAATCATGTCCCAATGACGATCGAATCTCTCAGTCATATGCCTGCATGCTTAGGACGTACTTTCTACGAGAGGGATACCGCAGAGGTAGCAAGATCCCTTTTGGGAAAGATCTTTGTACGAAAGCTAGCAGTACCTGGTGGAATCTTAAAGCTAGGAGGTTACATCATAGAAACGGAAGCATATGGATACCTCGATGACCCTGCTAGTCATGCCTTCAATGGCCTCAGGCCAAGGAACTCTGTCATGTTCGGAAACGTGGGCTGTTTATATGTATTTTTTGTTTATGGCAAGCACTTTTGTGCTAACGTCACCGCAAGAAATAGAGATAGCGAGGCTGGTGCTGTGTTAATAAGATCCATTCTACCTTTGGCGGGACAAGGTAAGATGACCAAGATGAGAAGGTATTCTAAAAATTTGTCATTCGGCCCTGGTCGTATTACACAAGCAATGTCAATAACGCCGGCTCACAATGGCCTGGACGTTACACAGGAGGCATCTCTTATCACTATACATCAAGGGCAGGGGATCGTCGACTTTGTGACAAGCAAGAGGGTAGGGATATCAAGAGCTGTCGATAGACCTTGGCGATACACCGCTACCAAGTTTACTTCTGACTTGAAGATTGAATCTATTCCAAGGTGATATTGCACAATCTAGCTTTGGAGAAGATTAGAAAATCAAGATAAGTTGTTCAAATAGTCTTGCTAAGTAAGCAACACTTTTTCCCCGGATTCATTATGTTCTTCTTGTCAAAAATCTTTTTTACCTGAACAAAAAGCCGGTATGTATCAACACCGAACATTTCTCCAATATAGCGAGAACGCGCCAACCCGTCCCCATGTTCAGCACTTATGCTTCCGTTGAGCTCCTTCACCTTCAAGAAAACTTCACCTGCAAGATGCTCTAAGACTCGTTCACCCTGAACAGACTGGACATTAATTAGAGGTCTAGTGTGAATGTTCCCATTACCGATATGACCATACATCACATAGTCCAACTTATATTTATCATAAATTCCCTGAACGAATGGAATGTATTCTTCTAACAATGACGGTTTAACTACCGTATCCTCGATAATTCCTATAGCTTTCTTATTGCCGTCACTGACTCGCAATATGTGATTCAATGAGTTTCTTCTCTCTTTCCACGCAGCATTACAGCTAGTCGTATCAGACAAGAGTTCTATCGAAATACATCTCTGCTTGAGGGCAGATCTACATCGGTCTACTTGTTGTTCTAGTCTTGCCATCGACTCTCCACAGAGCTCCACATAAATAGTAGGAAGATCCGTCAATCCTTTCTCTATATGCTGACCCATGTCTGAGCTAAGGTGTCCGAAACTTAGAAGCTCGACAGCCGAAGGCCTAAACGAAAGTATTTTCGGGACAGATTGCAGCAAGCCTACCAAATTAAAGAACACACACACAAGCAGAGTCACGAACTGTGGAATGTCTACCGTTCTCAGCTTGGCTTTGGTTATGATTCCAAGCGTACCTTCTGCTGCTGCAAAAACCCTTTGGGGAAAATATGATCCGTTCCGGATCAAAGCATCCAACCTAAATCCAGAGGAATTTTTTGAAGTATCTGGGAAAGAAGCAGCTATCAGGCCTAGCTTTGTCAAGACTATTGGTAGTAGCGACGTACAGCGTTGATCAAGCTCTATCGAAGAGCCAATTGTACTCTTGGATCCATCAGAATATACAACATCCAATTCTTCAACGAAATCAATAGTACTACCATATTGTAATGTGTGAGCTCCACTTGAATTGTTGGCAATCATACCCCCAATTGTGCAAAAATTGCTACTCGAAGGGTCGGGCGGGAGGAACTTTCCCTTTTTCTTGAGCTCTTTGTCCAGCACGGCCTTTACGACACCGGGTTCAACTACCACATGATTTTCGTCAGTTTCAATAATCCTGTTCAAATGTTTGCTAATGTCAACTACTATTCCTTTAGTTAGAGCTTGTCCGAGAAGACCCGTCCCACCTCCTCTTGGAGTTAGTGGAGTTTCTTTACCATATGCATATTGACAAATATTGATTACATCAGTCACGTCTTCCGGGACAAAAACCATTGATGGATAGATCTGAAATTGGCTTGCATCAACCGAGTTTATTAGTCGTGTCCATTGATCCATGTGTGTCTTGTCTGCCAATTTCCGCAAAAGGATATCGTCTACCATCTGGGTAAAATATGCCTTATCAGCGATATAAGTGACATGTACTTCTAAGTATAAGTTACCTATGATTGCCCATGAATCGTGTTTGTCTATTTACTTTAAGATATCCTAGACCTAAAAACCTAGGAATTGACAATGCTGTTCGGTCAATGACACTGACTAAAGCAGAGGCGTGTATACGAATAATGCATACATTTCATTCTTATTTATGTTCGGCGTCACGCCACTATCATATGACAAACGAATCAATATTGCCTCATCGTATCTATTTTGCCCACTAAGGCCTGTGGTAGATACTTTACTAAATGAAGAGGTAACCTGAGCTACCAATTATCGGGCAGTTCGGACGGAACAATGTCTATATCTAGAGTTATGTCATGATTCCTTTGTGAATAAGGGAAAATTATTTTTTATCTATGTTGCTAAAGAGTCGGAATGGAGGGACAGAGAAGGTCAGGATTGGACTTACGTTCTCTCTATGGTGCGCTTCTTCAATTGGTGGATGAAAAGAAATTTCAATATTAGTTTCACACTAGATGCTGATATATTGCCTGTGATTCCTGGCCATTTATTCGATCGAATGTCAATTGGCTACCTGACAAGAGATCACAAGGAACGAGGCTCATCGACATACCATTTCTATTTAGCCTATTTCAAACCCATATGGACTGATTGTAAGATTGAGGGATACTCAGCAGAAAATTTTTCGATGGTATATTGGAAGAGGCCGGAAGATAACGTAATTGGACATGATAGATCCAGATTCTTTGCAGAAAATAACTGTTCAAAAATATCTCACTTACTGACCCATGAGTGTTTGAGACTCTTAGGAAGACGGAGAAAAGAATATTTTTCATTGGTTCATGACCTATGGGAAAGCCATGTGAAGGGCTCAATTCCCTTTTTGTACCATAATGATAAGTTTGCTGAAGTTTCAGACGACTCAACCTACTATTTCAAGGTGATGGATGTCAGGCGGCTACGTCATCTATGATTCACACGTACAACTACATTAAGTGAGTAAGAGATTGGATCGGTTTGATGACGTCCTTATCAAGTGTGGAGCAATCTCCTCTCTGATCGGGGTTGCCGTCCTGGTGACATTGATTATTGTCCTTTTGGCATTCCCAGTCTCAAAATACTGTGAAAATGAAACTGACAAGTGTGAATTCATTTCTGATTCTCCTGAACCCCTTAGAGGTATTGTCCAGCCTATTACATTGATTACCTCTTTGTCAGGAATAGCAGCAGGCATTTTATTGCTAAGGTTAGGAATGTGGCGCAGAACGAGAAAAAATCACGTGAGTTGACTCAGTCACGATATGACAGTCATATACTTATAGGATCAGATCGAACCTTTAGCCAAGCCATAACTCTAAGGGCATTTGGGTCTCAGGATGATCGCCAACTGTGTGAGTCCATAATTCAATATGAAGGGATGGGGCCGAAGGGATATGTTCTACCTACACCATCAAGTGTCAGTAATTGAACCCTTGATCCACGGGTTTCTGCCCAATTCCGTTGGTTGGGATTTAAGATCTGGAGCCCGTTGCGATCCCTGGCTTCGCTACGACCCCACCCAGCAACGGCTGTAAATATTGAAGCGTAATATCTGCGTATCTCTGCTCTTACTAATTTCGGTAAGAACACAGGTTAAGGAAAGAGATAAATAATTTCGGAGTATACCCAACGATATTGACCGGAGAGACTCAGCTGCGGGCAAGACGAACTAGAATAAAGATCTTAAGAGCGATAGCAGAGAAGAGAGGAGCTGCAAGGTTCTCCGACATTAGAAATTCTACCGGACTTTCTACCGGCTCTATATACTATCATCTCGGACGAATGGCTGATTTTGTGGGAAAAAATTCAAAGGAGTATACCCTTACTGCCCAAGGATACCGGTTTCTTCAAGAAATCGATCATAGTTATATTGATAATCGACCGGCGCAGATGTCTATCCCTCAAGATGTAGTGGAGGACCAGATGCCATCTAGAGAAAGCATAGGGCGACAGTCAATGAAGGAGTATATGTGGATAATTCCTTATGCAGGTATCGTCGCCGCAATAGTAGCTATATTGCAAGTTAATTCTGCCTTGGGCCTCCCTGGATTGGATTTGGACAAGATGATCGCCAATGCAAGTTTAATATCGTCTTTATCGATAACAGGTATTCTCGCTGCGGCATTCCTGATTATGTTCAGGAGGCGGATAATTCCTAAGGGAATTAAGGGCGTCATAATATCTACGGTTACGGTAGCATCGGTGGTGGCCGTGAATTTAATAGTATTCTCAGGCCTTTACACACAGATAGGTGTGATTTCTAGTGTATCTTATGCCACTGAGCTAATCTCCAATGCAAGTTTAATATCGTCTTTATCGATAACAGGTATTCTCGTTGCAGCATTCTTGGTTATTTTCAGGCGTCAGATAATACCAGGAGGGATAAAAGAGTTGACATTTCCGGCGCTAATTGTGATTTCGGTAGTCATGGTCAATATTCTTGTGTTCTCGGGGCTCGGTGCTCAGGTAACAATGAATCAAGTAGTATATTAAATTAGGTTACATCTGGATTCAATCTTATCGCTGTTAATATACCTTAATAAAGGCAATTGCAAAGTATACTATAGGAACTGTTGTGGTTGCACGCAGTAGAAATTGCGATATTACATTGAAATCAGTTTTAGGCCTGAATGCAAATGAAGCCCAACTTTACTTGTTAATTGTACATTCTGGGAAGATGACTGTATCTAAAATCGCGGAGGCTTGTAATTGGAACGCAGAGAAGGCCCGACTCCATTCAACTATGCTGACGGAGAAAGGCATGTTTATTGAAATCGAGGATGATAATTTTGAGTCACTCCATCCTCGATTCGCACTTTCGAATAGGTATAGAAGGAGATGCAACGAGTTAGGCATAGAATATCGCAGGAACGATAAGGTAGATGGCCTAGCAAGCTATTTAGAAAAATACTACGATTTGGCGAGAACCAAATAAATATACCCGTGATTAGATCTAAGGATTAATTGATTGGCGTCGGATACGAATAATTCAAATTCTGTCACCGGAGTTGTTTATTTTGGAGTTATCAATATAAATGAAGGACATAGAAATATTGGATCTGTTGATGTCTGGCGAAGCGTAGTGACGAAAGAGTATTTCTGTGAAGAAAAAAGAATCGGTGTTCTAGATATCGCAGACAAAATTGGGCTGCATAGAATTGACAAAAGTAAGAAATGGGCGGTGGCGATTAATAGGAAACGAACAGGAACCAACAGATGGAAGTTGGTGGAGCTTGTTGCGGAGGGTCTTCAACGCTTCGGTGATTCAGATGATGAATCAATTGTTGAGGTCAAAAGTCAGAACTTTAGTATTGTTGATGCTGACTGGTGGAGCTTTTTGGTTGAGCCCAACTTAAATCGGACTGTAGA
>JAATVP010000206.1 GCA_014523625.1 Nitrososphaerales archaeon TH5896 | reverse complement strand
TGTTACTAAGGTTCTTCTCGGAAATGCAGCCAGATAAGATTTCAGAATTCTTTCACCCTTATACTGTGGTGATAACCTCCTCTAGAGGAGGCAATATTGCGAGCAAGTTGAGAGGATATATCTTGATAAATGATAAGAAATTACATTTTAATGCCTTAGCATTCGGGAGGATCGGTGGGCATAACATTAGCCTAAATCTTTCAAAGAAGACCCTGTCAGAGGTGACAAAAATGGGTCTAGATGGCGAAAAACTTTCACTAGACCTACAGAGAAAGCTTATTGAAGGTGATGTAATTCTGAAACCAAATCGACAGCGAGATATGAACAAAGTAGCTGTCTAAACTAATGCATCTTTGAGTGAGATTTTACAGCTGCATGCCTTTCTGCTTCTAGGTATCTCTAAGATTAGTTCCTTTATCATGGTCCGAATCTTTTCAATATTTTCTTGCAACTGGGCTAAAATACCTTGAGAACTAACAGGGTGATGAGCCCAAACATCGAAGTCAGTAATAGTTGCCAGAGATACATAGCAAATTTCTGCCTCTCTTGCCAACACACATTCAGGAACTAGGGTCATCCCGATTATTTGGGCGCCTATCACTTCACGGTAATATTTGGATTCTGCCCTTGTAGAGAATCTCGGACCTTCGATACATAAATAGGTGGCGTGGTCATGACAAGGGAATGAATGTTCTCTAGCCACTTTGGCAGTTATATCTCTGAGCTCTGGACAGAATGGATCGGCCACTGAAATATGGCAAACCCTTCCTCCTGAGTAGAAGGTTTGATCTCTTTTTTTAGTAAAGTCTATAAATTGGTCGGGGACTATGATGTCCCCTGGGACGAAAGACGTATCAAGGCTTCCGACTGCGGAGGGAGAAATTATTCTGGTTACCCCAATTTCCTTTAAAGCCCAAATATTTGCTCTATAATTGATGCCATGAGGAGGTATTGTATGATTTCTACCGTGTCGAGGCAAAAATGCTACCTTTATGCCTTCCAATTCACCAATAGTGATGAGGTCAGAAGGATGCCCAAATGGTGTGCTCATCTTAGCTTCAACTAGATTTGTGAGTAGGGTGGATTCATACATTCCTGTTCCCCCAATAATTGCGATATCGGCAGAATGCTTGGTAATCATCTTGAACTAGTACACTATTAATGACTGAATATTATATCCCAAATCTCGTAAAGATTCTCCACCCCTTAGGTCATTTATTTCAATCAAAAAAGCGAATCCAGAAATTTTAGCACCTTCTTCTCGCAATAACCTCGCAGCTGCCAAGGCCGTGCCACCCGTTGCTATCAAATCGTCAGCAACAATAACATTCTGTCCTGGAATAAGACTGCCTTGTTGGATTTCCATTTCCGCTGTGCCATATTCAATCTGATATGATTGTCGACTAGTCTTGCCCGGCAATTTTCCAGCTTTTCTTATCATAATTACACCTAAACCAAATCTAATTGCAATACAGGTCGCAATGATAAAGCCTCTAGATTCAATTCCTGCAATCACCGTGGGCTTTTCTGCACTAAACCTACGATAAAATTCTTCTGAGACATAACTCAACGCATTTCCATCACTGATTAAAGGATTAATATCTCTGAATAATACTCCTTGTTTCGGGAAATCGGGATAATCCTTTATTAGCTTCTTTAGATCAAGTGGTCTTACAGTCAATAAATCCCTACCGAAATCCCGTGGATAAAAAACCTTTCTCAACTGGACGTGAAAAAATCAAAAGGCCAGTACGCCCAACTATTGGTTCCGTCATCATTTTATTAATTCGAATCGTTCTTGATTGCGGAATAGGAAGTTTAATAATAGCACCCATATATGCATTCAAACGGAATTTTCAGGCTAAACAAATTTTGCGGAAAATTTTCTATTCCTATTTGTCTTGTCTATTTTTTGCATCATTTGTTTTTAGAATCCAGAAATTAAGAACCAATATCTTCGTCCTCTTTACAGTGTGATTATTTGGGTTCGTATCTTACCGAATAAGACAAACGATTTGTTCCCAATTAAGTGAAATATTTCTATCATAGTGATAGTACTTTTCAAAAAGTTGAAAAGAAGATATAAATAATATCAAAGATAATATCAGGTAAGAATGCCTATTCGTAGTGGGGGGGAGTATATACAGAGTCTTAGAGGTCGAGATCTAAAGGTATATTTGTTTGGAGAACTTGTAGGTGAACCCGTTGATCATCCTATGATACGACCTTCGATTAATGCTGTTGCTGAAACTTATGAATTGGCCGAGAAGGAGCCAGAGCTCGCTTCAGTTCATTCTTCCTTGTCTAATACGAAAGTGAATAGATTTTTACACATAACTGAAAGTGCAGCGGATTTAGTCAACCAGAATCGTATGCAGCGAAAATTAGGACAATTGACAGCTACTTGTTTTCAGAGATGTGTCGGAATGGATGCCTTGAATTCATTGTATTCCACTACTTTTGAAATCGACAAGAAGTATAATACCGAGTATCATCCCCGACTCAAGGATTTTATTAAATTAGTTCAAACGGAAAATTTGGTTATTGGGGGAGCAATGACCGACGTAAAGGGTGATCGAAGTCTTTCTCCTAGCCAACAGGACGATCCTGATATGTTCGTCCATATTTCAAAAAGAGACGAGACTGGTGTATACGTGACTGGAGCCAAAGCCCATCAGACCGGCTGCATTAATTCACATTGGATAATGGTAATGCCTACCATGAGATTGCGATCTGAAGATAGAGACTATGCGATAGTGGGTGCAGTACCAGTCGATGCTCCTGGGATAACATACATCTACGGTAGGCAGTCATGCGATACCCGAAGCATGGAAGGAGGGGACATAGACCCAGGTAATGCACAGTTTTCTGGCCAGGAGGCCATGATAATTTTCAATGACGTTTTCATACCAAAGGATCGGATTTTCATGGATGGAGAGGTTGAGTATGCCTCAATGCTTGTAGAGCGCTTTACGTGCTATCATAGACGGAGCTATGTTTGTAAGACGGGGTTAGGAGACGTCTTGATCGGAGCTGCTGCGGCAATCGCTGATTACAATGGAGTGGCAAACGCTTCTCATATCAAGGATAAGCTAGTAGAAATGACTCATTTGAATGAGACTATTTTTGCAGCGGGGATTGCGTCATCATATCAAGCCCAACAGACCGCTTCTGGTAATTTTCAGAATGACGATATGCTTGCTAACGTCTGCAAGCACAATGTGACTAGATTTCCTTATGAGCTGAGCAGGATAGCCCAGGATGTGGCAGGAGGTTTAATGGTGACCATGCCTTCGGAGAAGGACTTTAAGAGTCCAATAGTTGGGCCCTTACTTGAAAAATACTTAAAGGGAAGAAAAGGGGTATCAACGGAAAATCGTGTTAGAATATTACGATTAATTGAAAACATGACACTTGGTAGGAACGCAGTGGGATATCTTACTGAATCCATGCATGGGGCGGGTTCACCTCAGGCCCAGCGGATTCAGATTGCAAGACAAATGCAATTGGGATACAAAATGAAGTTGGCGAAGAAATTAGCAAACGTTCACGAAGGTGAAACAGAAGAGCTAAGCCATGAACAGGCAGATTACTTTAATAAGATATTCGGAATGGAAGATTCAAAACTCTCCACTTAGGCAATGTATCTATTTGCGTTCGTAATTTTTGGACCATGCGGTACATTAAGGTTAATTGTTAGATAGCTATTGACTCTGTTATTAATTAGCTAGGATTCCAAATATGGTATTACAAAATGCCCAAAACGGTTCGATCCAAACGCATACGTCCAAGTTCAAATGCCTACCAACAATATTATCAATACTTCTGACAAGACACGTATTAGGCTTTAGTAACAAATACTTATGAAAGTAGTCACAGCGTATCGCAATGCTGAGTCATATTCATTAGTTAGTACAACGAAATGCACTAATTTTTGCTAAAAGGGAATATCACATTAACATTCTTAAATCTGGTTATAGTAACTAATTTCTACTTAAATTTAACTATTGGACCAACACATCCGCATAAAAAGCGTGATCCCGTCTATCCATCCACCATATTTCAACTTTAAACGAAAGGCCCTTTGAAAAACTACAGTTTCATCAAATCGTATTTACTCGGAATCTGCCCCAGCAAGGGTACAATCCAAATCTCTTAGATAGTAAATACTAAGCCACAGAACAATAGAGATTTAGACCTCGAATCGAAGTTAGAATGCTTGTTTCTGGAATAAAGTATCAGGATGACTATATTGATATGGTAATAAAGACTACAAATGCCCTATGACAGGAGCTATTCTTATATTTAAGCAGGTTAGATTATCAGTAGTTGGCAACACAAGCGTATTGTGTAAAATGTAAGGCAAAACGTGATATGGAAGATGAAAAGCAGATAACGATGAAAAATGGTCAAAGGGCTTTGTCGGGAATTTGCCCTGTTTGTGGTACAAAAATGTTCAAGATAGGCGGTGGTAGGGTAAAGACTGCAGCTGCCCCTAAGGCTAAGGCCGGCAAAACAAAAACATCAAAGAAAACTACTCCTAAAGCTAAGGTTAAGGGAAAAACGAAGTCAAAAACTAAAAAAAAGTGAATAAATGATCTGCACTTGATAAACGGAAGCAAGTGTTAGATAACAAATTTTTTCTTGTAATTTTAGTACTCCCGGCGTACATGATCGACAAGACCAAACGCTATCTAATTAGTATAACAAGAAAGCAACCTCAAATCCCAGCATTAGTTAAAATTGGTAAAAGTAGAATTATCAAAAAAGATTTACCTTCTACCGTCTGATTGCTTTTCCACTTAATGTCGCTTAAGAAGAGTTCTTTCGACCGTTAGTAGTTGCTCCTCGTCCCCACATTCCCTTATGAGCTCGCGAAGAATCGCGCGAGCATTTCCATTCTGTATGTTATTTCTTGCTAATTCTATCCCTTCACTGAGCTTATCTACTAAATTCCCAATCAGCAAGGCAGCAGCGGCGTTTAACACGACTGCATCTTGTATTTGCTTTGGAGCATACCCATATATGGACTCCATGGTTAGCCTAACACAATCACTTTTCGAGCTTATTGTGAGATCGTCCTTCTCAGAGAGAGTTAAATCATATTCCTGTGGGTGGATTAGAAATGTGCTTAACTCGCCCTGATCAAAATAAATGACCTTACTATCACAAGTATTAGTTAATTCATCAAATCCATCTTGTGAATATGCCACCATGAACTTTTTAAGATTTGAGTTTTTCATCACATTCGCTATCTGTGTTAACAAAGATGGGTTGGACACACCAATTAGCTGAGCGCTCAAATTAATACAAGGATTGCAAAGTGGGCCAACAATGTTTAGAATGGTTCTTATTCCCACTGCCCTCCGCGCGATGGAGATATTTTTCATCAACGGATGAAAGTTAGGCGCGAACAGAAATGTAACTCCGACCTTATCAAGCGAACGTAACAATCTCTCGTTAGGCAATAGTAGATCAAACCCTAAGGCTTCAAGGAAATCTGCACTCCCGCATGGACCCGACATGGACCGGTTTCCGTGCTTTGCAACTCGGCAACCCGAAGCCGCTGTGACAATAGCGGCAGCAGTACTTATGTTAAATGTTTTCAAAGCTTCTCCACCTGTACCACAAATATCAATTGAGGGTCCCGATGCAGGGCCAAACGCCTTTTCCTTTTCTCTAACAGCTTCATAGGTTCCTAATATCTCGTCATCGGATTCACCCTTCATGGCCAAAGCAGTAAGAAACGAACCAATAGCTATGTCAGATTCGGTACCACTGAATATGCGATCGAACGCAAAAACCGTTTCCGCCCTGCTGAGATTAGCTTTTTCTGTAACTACTCTCTCGATTAGTGCTTGCAGAGGAGATCTAGCAGAATTCATCTCTTTATCATTTTCAAAAAATTTAAGAGAATTTGAGGGCCCTGTGTTGTCATTACTGATTCCGGGTGAAATTGTACCCCTTCAACTAGATACTTCTTGTGCTTCACTGCCATTATCTCATGATCGTCCTTGGAAACTGCAGTAACTATTAGGCAATCTGGGATCCTAGTTGGGTCAGCGACTAATGAGTGATATCGTGTCGCTACAAATGGATTATCAAGATTGGTGAACAAATCACTAGAAGAGTACTTTATCTCGCTTACCTTTCCGTGTCTGATTTCCCTAGCATTTATAATTCTTCCACCAAATGTGCTGACAATGCCTTGATGTCCCAGACAAATCCCTAATATGGGAAACGAAGGGCCGAGCTCACTGATAATACCACCGCATACTCCGAAGTCCCGCCTTTTTGTTGGAGTTCCTGGACCAGGAGAGATCACGATTCCATCCGGATTCATTTTCTTAATATCCATAACAGATTTTTCATCGTTTCTTATTACGGTCGGCCTATATCCAAGCTTGCCAATCAGTTGGGCCACATTGTAAACAAAAGAGTCATAGTTGTCAATGATAAGGACTTTCAAATTGAAATATCACCTGCTTGTGAAATCTCTGCAATTCATTTGTAGCTGAAGCCAGAAGTGAATCCATCACGTGTGTATGTATCTATCCCTTTTCTTCAACCTATAAAAATCTAATTGATTTCTTAGCAGCCTTCACCTTATAATTCAACTACAGTATATAAAAGCAAACCTTCTGCTTCTTACCCTGTGGTGAAGCAGATGGTTAAGGTGTTCATTAATGGATACGGGAATATAGGGAGGAGACTCGCTTCTGCCTTATCAAAGGACAAAGAAATTGGTTTAGTAGGAATCGCCAAATATACCATGGATGAGCAGATATTAAAAGATCTCAAGAATAAATTTGATGTCTACGTCCCTGAAAACCTGGTTCATAAATACAAGAACTCGGTATCTGGCTCCATAAGGGAAGCTGTCTCTGAAAGCGATCTAGTGCTAGACGCCGCTAAGGAGGGCGACGGATACAGTAATAAGATTAATCTCTATGAACCTATGAGAAAACCTGCGATCTTCCAAGGAGGAGAAGAAAGACATGGTGATATAGCGGTCGCAGAAATGATCCATAATTCCAGAGTAAATTATAATGAAGCCTCAGGAAAACAATACATAATCCAAGGCAGCTGTAACGTATCTGGAATGGGCAAAGTCATGCAGCCACTGATTGAAAAGTTTGGAGATGAAATCCAACGTTTTGATGTCACGTTGGTTAGGAGGTGGGCAGATCTAGAAGATTCCAAGGAAGTAAAGGATTCTATCCAATGGGATAAGAATCCTCATCATCAAGAGGACGTGAAGGACTTTATTCCTCATGCCAATCTTTACGTGGAGGCTTTTAAAGTACCCTCTAGAATGATGCACCTTCACCAGATGGTTGTCCGATTCCATTCAAAATCACCCCCCAAGGACCAAATTCTAGATGTGTTTACTAAAGAATTCGCTGTAGCCATTTTAAATACTGCTAAGGGAACTGCAGATGTTAGGATGAAAGCAATTGAGCTCGGATTTGAACATGGTGACACGAATATGGTACACATTCATCAAGATGTATTGCGCGTCCAGGGCGAAACTCTTAAGATTGTATATTCAGATGATCAGACAGGTCTAGTTATCCCAGAGAATCATCTTCTTCTTCAGTCAATGATTATGCGAAGGCCTAGGCCAGAAGCAATAAGAAAAACCGACGGATTGTTTCGAATAAGCGAAAAGAAACGAATCCTAGAAAAGGAATTTGGTTAAACTTCTGAAAATAGCTTGATCTTTTATTGTCGGTTTCAATATTTCATTTTATTCTGGATCTTGCGTTATATCAATAGTTTGAGAATATTCTTGCTCATTGCTTACCATACATGTTAGTCCTTTTATCACATACTTATTAACAGAATGCAAGCTCATATTGTTGAGCTGGCGTTGTCAAATTGTATCGTTGTGTGACCGAACAACATTTGAATGAGTGCAAACAATCTTCAGAATGTGAGTGGTCTATTTTTGATCATCACCCGATAGTACTAACGAGTAATAATGTCCACATGATCAATCTTCGGTATTATAGTATGTTCAGACTGAGTTACAACTTGGCCTTGAGTCTCTACCAAGATAGGGTAGGTATGGACATTTTTCTTTGCGATAAGGATATTTATTGACCTTTGCACTTCAGAGGCTTCGTAACTATCCATTAGCCATCTAGCCGCGAATGGTAACGTCTTGTAAGTATTCCATATTGCTTCCAAAATACTATCAGCTTTCTTGTCTTTAGATGGTTTCCTAGATCGAATCGCAAAGATGTTCCTTGTTTTCCCCTCGAACACTACTCCGTGGCCGTTCTTTGTGGTCACAAAGGGTTCAATTGCGTAGGCTTGGTTTTCTGATAACCCGAATGAGGGTCCTATGGTTCGTATATTTGGTATCGATTTCCCTGCGTGAATAGTATATTGTTCCAGGGAATGACCACTCAGGTTCTGGATGGGTTTGAAACCAAATTTTGAAATCGTACTTTCGATAACCTTTCCTATCTCGTTTACTCGGGCGTTAGCGGTGGCGTACCTAACCGCTTCGGCCAATGCCGCCTCTGATGCTCTTACTAAAGCATCATACCTCGCATCATAGCACACCGTTACAGCTGTATCAGCTATATATCCATCGATTTGTACGCCTATGTCAATCTTGAGTACGTCACCGTCCTTAACCTCTGTTTCATCATATGGCTCGGCAGTATAGTGTGCAGCTACGTCGTTTAGACTAACATTGACAGGAAAGGCCGGTAGTCCTCCAAGTACCTTTATCTTATTTTCCAAGGTATTGCAGATGTCTAGCAGTCTTCTTCCGATATAGTTAGTGTTTCTTGCTGTCTCCCTAACTTCCGACGCGATTTTACCTGCCTTCTGGTAACACTGCAGATAGTCCATGGTACTGGAGAACCTGTTTATCATGATATATATAGAGCTACTGTCTCAAAAAAAAAGAAACTGAATTGACCGGGGTCGTTGTCTAGCTTGGTATGATGCCAGCCTTGGGCGCTGGAGGCCGCCGGTTCAAATCCGGCCGATCCCATGGTTATTGAATGTCTAATGGGTAGTAAGACGGCTTCCTGAAATACCCACAGCATGTTGCAGATATCCTAATAAGGTTTAGCTGGTAAAGTGTGGCGTGAAATCGATTCTTATAGAGGAGTCAACATTTAAAAGATTATCTAGCATCCTCTCCGAAACTATGCATATGTCCAAGCGAGATCTTACGTATGACGACCTAGTCAATGAGCTCATAGATATTTACCAGGAACACAATTGGGGGGCCATTGGTGGCGCCGCAGGTGGAGGTTAGCTTTTTCCTTCCATTCGTGCTTGATGCAGCTCATGATTTGAATGACCTAGAGAGAACTATATATTGTAAAAAATACAATAGTGAAGAAAGGCAGTTAAGGCCAATATCGAGAATAATTGACGTAACTGCTTTAATATGAAGTATAACAACTGGCATTTTGGCAATGGTCAAAAAGGAGTTTATTATGGTAGTTAACGATACTCAGATCCCAGTTATGGGCCATACTCATAGAAATGTCGCTGTAAAGTATCTCATGAAAAGGAGAAGATCCCTTTTAATGACGAAAGATCCTGCAAAGGTTGAAAATTTGTACTCGAGTCTTCCCACCCGAATAATGGTTAAGAGTAAAAGGGTTAGTCATAAATATGACATAAACTGGGAGAGGGTGGGTACTGAGAATTTTGAGGGCTCCCGGTTCCCATTTACGATTTCTGAACAGGTTCCTGTTCTGGCCTAAATTTTACGTGTGAGTTGGGTATACATTGAACGCGCCCAAGAACATCAACTACTGGAGAACAGAATCATCTCAACGAGAATTCTCATTTTCTATGATCAAAGTTTCTTTCATCTCAATTAACAAGCCAACAGTGAAAAAAGGTCCGATTAGGGTAACCATCTATTTTTCGTTATACACTATCCCCACCTGAACCTTTCGAAAGAAGAAATTAAGTTGAGGGTCCTTCATGTCTATTCGGAGAATTCGATCTATTCTACTCTTTGTACGCTGATAACGACGCGTGCTAGCCGATGATTTTGGAAGAAGGCAAACAGAGTATAAACAGTTTTACTGAATGGAAAGGATGATCCATAGGTTCTGTGATCAACGCTTACTTGATCTAGAGGAGGTACGAAGAGTGCTTCTCAAAATATATAGGCAGGTATCATCTATA
>JAATVP010000205.1 GCA_014523625.1 Nitrososphaerales archaeon TH5896 | reverse complement strand
TGCTAGTTAAGAGGGATTTGAGTTTATCTGGAGGCTACTGGTTAATGTCAGTTGATTTTAAAGCAATGGTTGAGATCCTGCTTGAAAAAAAGCCAGAGATCAGCGCAGAAGAGATTAGAAATCTTGTAGACGAAAAAAAGCGGAAGATTGGAGCGGGTTACCTGACTGATCAAGGCGCTTTATTTCTCGTCGCCGCTGACTTGGGCATTTCACTTGAACGAAATCAGTCCAGTCTCCAGAAACTAAAGGATCTTTATGTGGGAGCTAGAGATATCAACGTTGTTGGAAGAGTAATGTCCATCTATCCCACGCGCACTTTCTTAAGAAAAGATAACAGTGAGGAGTTGCGCAACAGAACCCTTACAATTCTTGATGGTGATGCTGCTATAAGACTTAAACTTTGGGAGAAGAGAGTGGATTTTCCAGAGGAATCAGGTTTACGTCCAGGAGACCTCATTAAGCTGACCAAGGGTTACGTTAAATCAGGTCTAGACAGAAAGCCAGTACTTAACGTTGGAGATATGAGCACTTTAGAGGTAATTAAAGAAGGTATTGTGGATATACCGCCATTGGACCATTTTGCATGTGATATTTCGAAAATTTCCGGTCAAACTGACAACGTCGTCGTCTTCGGAAAGATTTCATCTTCACCTAGAATAGTGGAATATAAGAACGTTAGAGGTCAGGATAGCAAGGCTCTTCAGTTGAATGTCTCAAACGACGAAGGCACGAAGACAATGCGAACTATTATCTGGAATATAGACGAATCAAGGCTTCCCAAGATTTTGGCAGTCGGCTCCATTATAAACCTCATTGGTGTAAGAATTAAGCAAGGAAATGCACAGTATGGAAATTCAGAATTTGAAATACACGGAGATGAGGGGACTTCTATGGATATATCCAACTCTAGAGGAGAACCTGATGTGCTTGCCCTCAAATTGATTTCTGTTGGAAAAGACTTGGGAACAGGCTACTTGGAATGCCTGGCTTTCCAAAAGGACGGGAAGATCACGACGCTTAGAATTGATTCTAAATTATTGAAAACATCGATCAGTCCAGGTACAATAATTCAATGCATACCAAGCATGATTCTTGGCAATCAAATTACTCTGTCTAGGGATGATTCCTATGTCAGCGAGATTGAAGATGATTCATCATTCCCGTCCCTTGAATCGCTCGAAACCAAAATTGAAGGCATTACAATTTCTGACCGTCCGTATCTTGTTGAAGGAATCGTACTCCAGACGCCCTCAATCAGTACAGTTACTACAAGAAATGGCGAGAATATTTCTCTGGCCGAGACTATGTTAGGTGATGATACTGCCGAAATAACTATTATAGGATGGAGAGAACTATCTAATCTTGTAACCAATCTTAAGGTTGGCGAGAGAATAAAAATCAGAGGAGTCATCACAAGTACCAACAGGGACGGCAAAGTGCAAATTTCATTGAAGCCTTATTCGAGCATTCACAGAATAGGGTAATCGTGACTATATCATCAACTAGTATAATGTACTAATCGTTCCAAAAGCCTCGAGTAAGTACGTACTGTCTCTCAGCTTCGTATATGCTTCTGTACAATGTTGACTCATCGATACTATTTCGAAGAACCCTTGCAGCAGTGTCTGCCCCGATACCATGACCTGATAATACAGTAATTGCCGTTCTCCCGAAATTATTTATCAGAGAAGCAATCTTCCATGCACGATCAAACCTTCGACTGTCATCAGCTGTGATTTTAGCCCCTTTAAGCTTTTTTACAATTATGTTAGGAAGGTCAAGATCCGAAACGTAAGTAGCGGTAATTAGGCGGGATCTGCATTTCTTACAGTGAATTTGGTCAGGTACATCTTTCGTTTCGAATACTCTTTCCCACTCTCCACAGCGAATACAGATTAATCGATGCTTAGTCCTAAGGAGCCTATCTTTAACGAGCTCAATGATCCCGGTTTCTAAACTCAGGGGCGCAGCCGAAAATCTCTGATAGCGTTCCACAGTAGGCTTAGCTAGGTCGGTAAATTCTTCGACTTCGATCCATTGAAGCCTAATCAAGTCATTTGCATATTCTTGAAGAATCCTGTTCGTAGTAAGCACATCGAATTTTTCATGAACGAGTTCTCGAATTGCTTCAGTACTAACGGGGGTCTTCATATACCTATCATACAACAATCTGGCAATTTTTTTATCATATACTGACTCTTTTGATACAATACCGAACCTCCTTCCTACCGTCCATACCTTCCAATTCATAACATATGTACCCGTGAATGACGCGATCAGTATAGGTTCGCAGTCGACTAGCTCCTTGAATATCCGTTCAATGTGAGCTTTACCCATTCTTGCTGCAGCAGATATGAGCAATATCCTGTAGGCGTCTGATCTGCTTTCAATTACATATCCTAGCTGAGAAGAAAGCAGTGTAGAGAGAACCGATGCAAAAGTGTTGTTCACCTTTGTTCCAAACGGCATATGCAAGATTAACGCATTATCCTTTCGACTGCTTTCAATCACGATCAACTTCGCGCCAGGCAGCTCCTTTAACAAGACCAAACTATTTTTGACAGTTTCTCTACTTGCGAATACGTCAGAATTAGCATAATGCCTTCGGCTTTCAGCGACCCTGACAGCTGTTAAATAATCTACTGGGATAGTTTCTCCTGCCCAATATGGCACATTCATAGTGACCCCCCTCAGAGGCTCAACATTAACAATTAATCGCTTTTCATCAATTGAGATAATTTTCCACTGCAACCCTTTTAAAACAAATACATTTCCTCTTTCCCCATAATCTCCAACAAATTGTTGGTCCAACATACCTATTTTTCTTTTACCAACTAAATCTATGACTTCGAATTTCTGAACGAAAGGAATCATTGAAAGGTTACTGAAATAATACTTGTATGATCTTAGTGTATATCTATATGAGTTTTCTGAGATGTCTATCCTTATTAACCCAATATCAGCTAGGATTTTGAGCGACATCATCAAATCAGATATCTGAAGGTTTCGGAATGGGTATGACTTTCTGATCAGTTGGAATGCTTCGCTTACGGTGATAGATGCTCTTGCTTGCAAGGAGATACCCACCAAATGGTGAGCCATTACGTCAAACGGCATTTGATGTATTTTTTGTTCTTCCATTTCCCCCTTCCTAGTTCTATACAATATGGCATTGGCCTCAAGTTCATCATCATGGGAACTAGTAATAATTAGTCCCTTTGCTGACCTACGGTTGTTATGTCTACTTCGACCAATTCTTTGAACAAGTTTAGATATCTGTCTTGGCGAGCCATAATGGATAACCAAATCAACTGAACCAATATCCAATCCTAATTCTAAAGATGATGTGCAAACTACCAGTCCAGCAAATCCTTCACGCAATCTCTTCTCTGTTTCTTCCCGACTAGTCTTTGAAAGGGAACCGTGGTGAACATCGACCCCGAATCTGGCACGCGATTTTAGGATAGTTCCTATATATTCTGCTTCATCTCTAGTATTAGTAAAGACCAAGATTGATTTTTTTTGATTTATCATAGGATCAACATATTTGAGAATCAGCTGACACACGTCATTTATAGAGCCGTTCACATATACGATGTCTATATCATATTCCCTCATAGACCCGTCTATCAGCACAGCGATGTTTCTGCCCGAGCCAGCCACAAATCTCCCCGCTTCACGCGGATCTGCCACACTAGCAGAAAGTCCTATTCTAGATGGCCTATTCCTAGTAGCTTTTTCCAGGCGTTCTAGACTCACAGATAGGTGCGATCCCCTTTCGTTAGGGAGTAGCTCATGGACTTCGTCAATAATTACCCATTGTACCAATGACAAATGACCGATGAGTATGCTATTAGTTAGAATGATACCTAGTGTCTCGGGAGTAGTTATTAGTATATCAGGGGGACTATTGGACATCTTTTTCTTTTTGGCCGCACTCGTATCCCCATGCCTGATTTCTAGCCGCAAACCTTGATCGCTTGCGTACTTCTCAATTCTTCTAAAGACGTCATTGTTTAAAGACCGAAGTGGAGTAATATACAAAGCCTTGATCCCTCTCGACTTTTCGAAATTCAATTCCCTTATCATAGTTAACACAGGCAAGATCGCTGCCTCGGTTTTACCTGATCCGGTTGGCGCAATAAGTATCGAATCTATTCTTCTACAAATTACAGGAAGAGACTTGGCTTGAATAGTCGTAAGATTTGTGAAACCTTGGTTCCGATAGAATTCTTTTGTCTTAATCTCTATACCCAAACATTTACGACCCGACGTCGGAAGGCTTTCCTGAGTTTCTTGTTGAATGCTGTCGTGCGTCAGACTTTTCATAGACTAGAACGCCAATTATACCCAGAACGAATAACCCAACAGCTATCCAGGCATAAGAGTCGAAATTTGATATCGCTTCTACAGTCATTCAATATCGAAACTTCAAAACTCCAATATAATCGTTGGTCAGGCTCGGGTAAAATGAGTCATTTTTCTTCAAGTTCATTTTCTATATACAATGCAAAATCACGAGAGCTTATGATCCCAAGAGGCTTATTTGGCTTATCACTATCCACAACCAAAAGATGTCTAACGTTATTCTGTTTCATTATATCTGCTGCTACTTCCACTGGAGAATAAGGATCAACTGTAACAATCGGAGTAGACATTATGTCTTGGACATGGATACTGTTGCAAGAAACATTTTCAATACACGAGCTTCTCACTAGGTCTCTTTGCGTGACAACTCCGACCGGAGTCTCACTTGAGTCCAACACAATCAATACAGAGGCATTATCCTGGTCCATTCTCAAAGCAGCCTCCTGTCCTGTATTAGATTGAAGAATATATGACAATTTGACTGTCATGAATTTTCCTATAGAATTTTTCATGTCCTATATTCTGGTTTCCATCCTATAAACGATCTACCCTATTCCATCTTACAATTCAACAGTATTACTGCTGTTCAAATCCCGATAGGGCAAACGATATAATACCTAAACCTAAAATTTATCATTAATAATGTCAACTTCAACTGAAACAAAGCCACCTAATTTGAAGAAGCCAAAGGTAGTTGTGCTACTGTCGGGGGGGCTAGATAGCAATCTTTCCACTAGACTGGTTCTGAATCAGAAAATTGAAGTGGAGGCCATTGCAGTAAAAACTCCATTTTGTGATTTTGATTGCGGAAAGGGTTGCGGCCACAGAGTAAAGGAGGTTGCGGAATCACTTGGGATTAGATTAAAAACGGTTTATTTTGGAGATGAGTATCTTGCTATGCTCAAGAATCCGAAGCACGGTTTCGGATCGGGTATGAATCCATGCATCGATTGTAGGGCAATGATGTACAAGGCTGCGAAGGATCATATGGAGACCATTGGAGCTTCGTACTTGGTGACAGGGGAAGTATTGTCCCAGAGGCCTATGAGCCAACATCGCCACGCTCTCAGAACAATCGAGGAAGAATCCAACTTGGTGGGCAAAGTAATTAGACCTTTATCGGCCGGAAAGCTCCCTCCGTCAGATGCAGAAACGTCAGGTTTTATTGATAGAAGTAAACTTCATTCTATCGTAGGTAGATCTAGAAAGGAACAGTTAGCATTGGCGAAGGAATTTGGAATTCAAGATCCTCCAAATTCTGCTGGAGGCTGTCTCCTTACCGATCCGTGCTTCTCAAAACGGGTTAATGATCTTTTTGTGCATACTGATGGAGTTCCGACCCTTAACGACGTCGAACTTCTCAAAGTGGGAAGACATTTCAGGCTCTCCACTGAAGCAAAGCTTATCGTTGGAAGAAACCAGAGCGAGAATGAAATGATGAAATTTCTATATCTCGACGATGACTTCTCTTTTGAGGCTATTGAGTTTACTGGACCACTTGGGATTTTGAGATTCAAAAATGATTCTGTTCTTAGGAACGATCTAATGCCAGTTGCGGGAGGAATAGTGGGTCGGTATAGCGATGCTCCAAGGGGTCAAAACATTAAGTTGACAGTTCTTCATCAGCAAAAAGAATCCAGGATAGAATGTCAAATGTTGGATAATTCAGTAGTAAGAAAATTGAGGATATGATCTAACTCACCTTAGGGGTCAATATCTTTTGACCAGAATGACTATTTGATTATTTCTGAAATTCATTAAATGGATTAGAGATAATTTAATGCAATCGCATGAACCACAAGTTTATTTGAAAGCAATAACTCTCCGCGATCCTGTTGAAGTTCAGTTGATTAAAGAAGACCTGAAGAAACAGATGATCGTGATCATTAGGGTCACTCCTCTTGCTCAAAAGAGCGTTGATGAATTACGAAGTGTAATCGATGAATTGTACAAATTTGTTCAATCCTCAGGCGGAGATATAGCAAGATTGGGTGAAGAACGGGTCGTTATCACTCCATCTATGGTAAAAATTTGGAGAGGTTCTTACGACCTTACTTAGTGGCTTCTAATCGAGAATAAAAAAACTATTCGCATTACAAATCGAATAGTATTCTGATAGGCAAGTGATGCGTTAAATCTTAGGTAATTGAAAATTTCATGCTAGCTTCACTGCTTCTTCAACAAGCGGATGCTGTGTATGTAACCTGAGAATCCGATTAATCGATCCAGCCAAGTTCTGAGCTTTGTTCTTATCTCCATGATTTACAATCACCTTCCGCAGCTTTTGTTTCATTCTCTTTACATATGCCAGGATCTGCCCATAATCTGAATGATTAGTGAAATCCGTAAAGCTTTCGACTCTACATTCGACATTATGTCTCTTACCTTCGATCACTAGATCCTTCCTACCTTCTATCAGATTACTTGCTGGAGTGTTTGGTAAGGACTGGGATGTAAAGACCACAGCGCTCGTAGGATCACCACATATCTGATCAAGATAACCGAGAGACGGGCCGTGGGTTAGCGTTGATGAAGGGGAGACTATCAGATGTGAGCCTTTCCTAAGTTTCTTAGATTCAACAATTTGAGATTTTGGTGGTGTGAACATATTTATCGAATAACCATCAATTTCCTGCTTAATTTCCTTTGATAGATATTCCATGCAAGTCTCGTAAATCGAACTGGCCTGCCCTACAGATTTCTCAATGTAAATTTTTGCAGAAAGCAACCCCGCGTTAGCAAAATTGCTCAACGTCAAAATCAGCTCTTGAGATTGTCCCAAAATTGGGACAGGAAAAAGCAGATTTCCTCCTTGCGATAAGCAGCTGTTGATCAGTTCAAGTAATTTTTGATTCATTTCATCTCTTGATTGAAGGATGTCTTCCTTACCCCCCAGAGTAGATTCGACTATGAGTGTCTCTACCCTTTGGAAGTTCCAATAGGCATTTTCCAGTGCCAATGATCTGCCAAATTTAAAATCTCCAGTATATACCAAATTGTGGTCACCGTTTCCAAAATGTAGGTGGGTAACTGATGATCCCAAAATATGACCTGCGTTCGCAAGGGTTAGCCTAATATCAGAGGTAATATCTGTGACTACCGCATAAGGTAATGATATCATATGAGTAATGACATCCTCGATTTCACTTGGAGTGGGATTCATGAAGCCCATCTCTTCCCTTGGTGGTATGCTACTCCTAAGGAGCAAATACGTCAAAGGAATGGTAGGTTCAGAGCAGTAAATTGGGCCCTTGTAACCATGTTTGAACAATATAGGCAGGAAACCTGAGTGATCTAAATGTGCGTGACTCAGTACCACGCAATCAATATCGTCTATGTTAAGGCCAGTAACGTCAAACCTCGGTGCGAATGTTGTTATGTCAGTGGAAAATGAATTAATACCGCAATCAAGAAGGACGTTACTCTCGTTCGTAGTGACTAAAATGCAGGATCTACCTATCTCGTTGAATCCACCCAAAAATACCAGGCTGACTTCAGTCCTTTCGTTTAGTCTTGGACGAAAGATCTTTTCACCTACTTCTTTATAGAATCGAATTCGGTCGCTTGCCTTTCGAACCATTATTGCATTGATTTGTTCTATTAATTCAAGATCGTTTGGCGACCGTCTGATCAAGAACCTCCACCCAGTTTTCTGAGATAATAGCGCGTTGTCTTGGTCGTTTATTGAATACTCCCTTGTCAAATCTTCGATCAATGCTGTAACTTCGCCAACTGCAGGATCAAATAATAATTTAGAAATCTTAGTACCATTAGGAAGGACATTGCGTAACGCATCAGCACATTCTGTCTCTGATCTCCTGATCGATTCGTCAGTTCGAACTACAATCCTTTTCTTCACCGTATTAACCATGTTTGAAACCACGTTACTGTTTAGTATAAAATATGCCGGATTAGTGGAGAACAAAGCGATTCTTGGTCCCTCATATTCTATGCGCGTGAGCCCGGACTCTGAAGGTAACGTATTCAATATTCTTACCATGAAATTCTGTCCGGTCTGTTCACGAATCATAGGCTATCATCGTTCGCACTTATGCATATATATGCTTGACGTCAAAAATTCCCGCACAATTCGATAATCAGCTAGTAACAAATAGGAAAAATACATCTATGAGTTTGAATGGGTTGCATCTGCATCAAGTTTAATTCAATTTCCGTTCTAGAATATCAACTTATGTAAAATTTTTGAACCAGCTGACTGAACCATACAACTAGAGAGAAAAGTTCTACTACTTGGATTCGCGGTCATTTCAAAGTGCAAGTAGAGAAATTCTAATCGGAGACTATATAGATCAGGAGTTTCAGAAAGTAGAAAAAACCCCCAGTGTAATTTGAAGTTTCTTGGGCTAGTTGTTTGCACAGCCTTGGATTCTTCAAAGGGTATGGATATAAGGCATGTCACTAAGACCTACTTGGCCGCATTTAGAAAGTACAAGTTCATAATACCTTGATTCCTTGCGATTGCAATTCGTTAGTATTAGCAAATAAATGAACGCAGGATTCAGCAAATTATGGTTGGTTCAAAATGCATTTTGAATTACAATAGGAGGGATCCGATCCTATAATACAATAACAATCTTCGACTGAGGAACATATTTCTTGGAAATCAATGATGTTTCTAACTAGTCTGCTAGGTAGCTATCTTTTTGATGATAGAATTCCAAATCATTTCTCCATCATGAAAATACTAAGACACTAAAGTATTAAATGAAGGAGCTCAGAGCTTACACATAATTCAAAATATTTAATTTCTCCAGATACGGTTATAGATAGGATAAAGTGATTGTAAAGTAATTTTGTGATAACTTACCTTTGACCCAGGAATCGCATTTAATGGAATTGCCCAGGAGGATATTGATAGGATCAACTGTTATTGTGGGATTGGGTAATTTTATTCAGCAGCTTGATCACAATTTTTCAAGGGTAGCCATTATCAGCGGTGAGATTGTGAAAGAGAGGACTCAAGTAATTTCCCAAAAATCCATGAAAGATGCAGATTTAAGTGAGTACAAATGGTTTGTAGCCGCTGACGCTACAATCATAGAAGCGGAAAGATTAGCTAGAGCACTTAAAAGGTACTCCCCTGACGTAATTGTTGGACAAGGCGGAGGGCGCTCAGTCGACCTCGCCAAGATGACAGCTTATAGCTTGGGGAAGTCTTTCATAAGTGTCCCCACTTCTGCTTCTCATGATGGGATATCAAGTCCCTTCGTTTCGATGAAGGGATCAGACAAACCATATTCGATAAAAGCAAAAACCCCTATCGGCGTATTAGCGGATGTCGAACTTATGTCAAAGGCTCCACATCGTTTGATGATAAGCGGCTGTGGAGACCTTGTTGGTAAGATAACAGCTGTCAAAGATTGGGAGCTTGCTAGAGACGAAGTACATGAATACTATGGAACATATGCTGCGAATCTTGCATACCTAAGTGCAAAGATAATTCTCGACGAAGGCCAAAATCTTGTAAATGATGATTTGTATGGATTAAGAACAGTTGTGGAAGCCCTGATAAGCGCCGGGGTAGCGTCCTGCATTGCAGGAAGCAGCAGACCCTGCTCGGGTTCGGAACATCTTTTTAGTCACGCTGTTGAATACGTGGCCGGTAAGAATTCTGGACTTCATGGAGAACGAGTCGGCATTGGGACGATTATGATGGCCAAGTTACATGGGTTAGATTGGGAGAAGATAGTCGAAACTTTGGCTTTATTTGGTGCACCTACACGAGGAAAACAGATCAATTTGACCGAAAATGAAGTTGTTCAATCTTTGGTATTAGCAAGCTCATTACGACCTGAAAGATTTACTATTCTCAATAGAGAAAAATTGGACAAAAATAAGGCGGCTAGTCTTGCAAAATCTGTAAAGGTAATTTGAGCCAGTGAGGGCTAGTAGCACGTACTAAAGATAGCTGAGCTTTTACGTGCTTCCTTGCTCTTCTACTTTCTTGCTTCCTTGCTCTTCTACTTTCTTGCTTCCTTGCTCTTCTACTTTCTTGCTTCCTTGCTCTTCTACTTTCTTGCTTCCCTGGCCCTCAATAGTGTTGTCCTTTTTAGCATTCTCTTGGCTGACATATTCTTCAATGAATTTGACTGATGTTATTGAAGGTACGTACTTGAAAATGTCATTTGAAACAGCTCCTTTTATGATTTGTATTCCGTCCAAAAGGAAAGTCTCCTCTGGGAGGATCAGTTCAAGGACTGGACCTTTCATTTCGAAATTGACCTTATCTTCTTTTAGAGGTATCCACCTTCTAGTCAATGATTTTACTTTATCATCATCTGTCTGAATCTTCTTTATAACGTTGATATTGTAGAGTAGAACTCTACCAGCATACCTATGATTGAAATCAAGTTGAACTCGTCCTGAACCTACATACCTAACTATGCCCTTTCGTTTTTCTATTTCAATTTCGTCACCAATAGAGACCTCATCTGCCTTGTCTCCAAGCTTTCTTTGAGGAATCATCCGGATTTTACTAGCATCTCTTTCGCCAAAGCCTTTATCTGGTGAAATTTCTACATCCATTTTATCACCTTCATTTGCTGAGGATAGAGCTTCATCCAGTCCCTTCAAAACCCAACCTTCCCCTACTGAGATTAATTTCGGTTCGTATTTGCGGGAAGGATCGTGTGTGCCGGATTTTTTGGCATCCTCTTCAATAGTGGTTTCAATTATATTATCAGTATCCTTGATCTTAGCTGTATAATCTAAGAGTATGAGCGAACCTTTCTCTAAGGGCATACATGTCGCTATCGAAATACCATATATTAAGTTTGAGAGTTCCTTGAAAAGATTTGCTTT
>JAATVP010000204.1 GCA_014523625.1 Nitrososphaerales archaeon TH5896 | reverse complement strand
TAAACGTTTAAGGCTTTCATTGCGACTGGTATGGCTTCGGATTTGGTTTGAATACCCATCATTTTCAAAGTTGATGCGATAGATGACAAAGTTCTAATTACATGATAGCGATCTACCTCGCCCATGGAACCTATCCTAAAAACCTTTCCTTTCAACTCGCCGAAACCTCCCGCAATAAGAACTCGGAAATGTTCCCCAAGTATCTTTCTGAAAGTCTTGTCTTCGATACCCGGTATGTAATTAAATGCTATCACCACATTGCTCCTTGCTTCTGGGTGTGCGAAAGGAGTGAACCCTAGCTCGCTCAGGCCGGTGTAGAATGCATTGGCACACCTCCTATGACGTGCAATTCTCTGTTCTAGTCCCTCTTCCAATACCATTTCCAAAGCTTCTCGGTAAGCGAACAATAGTGGCAATGCAGGAGTGAATGGAGTTTCACCACTGTCCCCGAAGTATCTAAAGTATCTCTTTAGGTTGAAGTATTGGGTCGGCGGAGGGCTTTCGATCATTTGTTTTTTTGCCTTAGCGCTAATGGATATAGGCGCAACGCCTGGTGGTGCGGCGAGAGCCTTTTGAGAAGCAGTCATACACACATCTATTCCCCATTTGTCCACTGGAAGTTCGTCCCCTCCCAAAACAGAAACCGCGTCTACGATGAAAAGTGATCCATGCTTTGAACAAAGTTCTCCAAGCTTTTCTAAATATCTCAAAGTCGTACCAGTAGAAGTCTCGTTATATACTGCATAGAGCGCCTTTATGTCCTTGTTTGCTTCAAATGCATCCTCTATTTGTTCAAGAGGTGGATTCTCCCCAAATTTCGAATTTATCCGAATGGAATTGCCGCCCCAATTTTCAATGAGGTCAGCCAACCTGCCCCCAAATTCTCCATTGACGGGAATCACGATATTGTCGCCCTTCTTGACTAGATTGACAACTGATGCTTCTACCGCGCCTGTGCCTGAAGCAGTTAGAACGACTACATCATCTGAGGTTTGAAACACGCGCTGGGTTTTATCTACCACGTCCCTGTAAAGGCTTCGAAAGTCGTCGCTTCTATGATTAATTATGGGCGAAAGCATAGCATTCATTACTCTACCTGGCACGTTGGTGGGTCCAGGGAGCATAACCAGATATTCCATTTAGGTCTCAGTACCGTGGAGCATCATCCGTTATTTATACAATTATGTTTATTACCTAATTGCCTATTGAGGTACATAACAATCTAGCCATGCTGGTAAAGGATCATAGGAAGCGAGTATTGGAACATGCGGAGAAGATTGAATGTAGTACAGTGGTATCATTTAATCCTGAAGACACATTCTACTTGACAGGTTTTTGGGGAGAGTCGGTAGGCATTTGCTCTAGTGATAGTACCAAGATTATTACTCCTTCCCTTGAGACGAATAGGGCTGAAGAAGCTGCACTTTCATGTGAGGTAATATCTGCAGAAAGAGGAAAAGACATGCTTTTACGGGTATTTGACGAATTAGCAGGTAAATCAGTATGTACTGATAGTACTGACTTTCATACTATTAGGATGATGGCTGAAAAACTTGGTGAAAAGAATGTAAAAGTGAATAACAAACCATTCACCATGAGTCGAATAATAAAGGATCTTGATGAACAGGAAAATATCTCTAAAGCTGCAAAAATTATTGATTGTTTGTTCAATTTAAGCTCTGAACAAATTAGGAAAAATAGAAAAGAAATTGAATTATTGGCTTTGCTTGTCTCTGAAACTTATATTCTTGGAGGAACACTAGTCTCATACAAGAGTACTAGATTTCCGTTTATTATTGCTGGTGGTCCTAATGCTGCGTTTCCTCATTCTGAAATCACTACACGACCATTTTCGACAGGGGATACGGTAATTGTTGATCTAGTAGTTCAATATGGGGGATATGTTGCAGATGCTACACGAACATTTGTCATTGGTCATGCGACTGACGAGATAAAACAAGCCTATGAATGTGTGAAGGATGCACAACAAACCGGTTTGGACTCACTGCGGTCAGCCGCAGACTTTGGGAATGTTGATCTGGCGTGCAGAAATTTAGTTATTGATAGAGGATATGGAAGTAAATTCATACACTCGACAGGCCACGGGATAGGATTGGAAGTGCATGAATCGCCTTGGATCAGCAAAACAGGTAAGGAGAAGGTAATGCCAGGAATGTGTGTCACGATTGAACCAGGTGTATACGTAAATGGAAGGTTCGGGGTGCGGATTGAGGACAGCGTTATAATCAAATCTGCGAACGGCAAAAGCGATAGTCCCAAGATCAGAAACACGATCTCTAATTTAAATAGCTTTCCTAAGGACCTGATCTGTTTAGGTTAGTAGTTTCGAATGAAGGATATTTTTTTCAATCAAATCCAATATTTGTGCCGCAATCATATCTTTTGATTGAATTGGCAAGTGTACAGTGTTCTTTTGTCGATCGATTATGTAAACTTCATTATTCTCAGATCCAAATCTCGTCCCTTTTTTTCCAACATCATTTGCTACAATTAAATCCGCCCCCGATTCTAGAAGTTTAGTATAAGCCTTTTCAATAAGGACTCTGGATTGTACGTCATATTCTGCCTTGAACCCAACCAAGAAGACATTATATTTACATACATTTTTTACTTTTGAAATAATCTTGTCAATTGGTACAAGTGTGATTTCTACCCTTCCTAAAGAACTTTCGATTTTGTTGTTCCATTTCTTTTCAACAGAAAAATCAGAAGTAGCAGATGTAAGGATAATTACATCAAATCTCTTCTCAGAGAGTTTGAACATCACTGATTCAAACATTTCCTGAGCTGTATCCACTCTTTGAATTTCAATGCCCGGAGCTTGCAGATAATTGTCAGGATCCATAGATCCATGTCCATAAACTAAAGTCACACTGGCTCCTCTATCGGATGCCTCCTTTGCAAGTGCCATACCCATCTTTCCAGAACTCAAATTCATAATAACTCGAACAGGATCGATGTATTCGGCAGTACTACCAGCAGTAATCATGAATCTCTTTCCGGCCAATTTTTTGTTCTTGTTGACCAATTGACTGTCTTGAATGTAATGGAGCAGATCACTGGCAGAAATCAATTTGGCTTTTCCTTGCTCTATCCGCGGCTCCAGAAATTTCACTCCGTTTGTTTTGAGCTTGTTGATATTCTCTTGTATGATTCTATTGTAGTACATCGCTTCGTGCATAGCAGGACAGATAACAATCGGGACACCGGATCCAAGGGCAACAGTTAGGACAGAAGTTACAACCGTGTCATCTATTCCATTAGCTAATTTTCCAAGTGTATTTGCAGTACAGGGATAAACTATAACCATATCGGTAGTATCCTGATCACCCAATGAAATATGTTCCAAATTACCAGTCAATTCAGTAACTACAACATTTCCTGTTGCCCATTTCATCATCTCACTGGAAAGAAATATTTTTGACGTACCGTGGTTCATAACTGCATAGACCTCAGCTCCATGCTTGACCAATAATCTTGCGACGTCAATTGCCTTGTACGCCGCAACGCTACCTGTAATGCAAAGTACTAGGCGGATGCCAACTAGCTCTTCTCCCTCAGTACAATAAATGTCTCTAGTTGGACGAAATGGCCTCTTCTTCTTCATTTACTAGCTCGAAGCCCATATTCATTCAAGAATTCTTCGTACTCCTTGGTATCCATGTGAATAATATTGTCGTTGCTGGGAAACGCTCCTGATTTTACATCACGTGAATAAGTTTGAACGGAAGTTGCAATTAAATGATTTAAATCCAGATACTTCTTTACAAATTTTGGCTTAAAGTCCTGATTGATTCCCAACATGTCATAAGTTACCAATACTTGACCATCACAAGCGGGCCCTGAGCCGATTCCTATAGTTGGTATCGATATATTCTTTGTTATTATTTCAGCGACTTCAGTCGTTATCATTTCAAGAACAATACTGAATGCTCCTGCCTTTTCAATAACCTTCGCATCATGAAGGAGCTTTAAGGCTGATTCTTTGGTTTTTCCAGCAGCTTTTGAAAAATTCCACATACTCGAGGTCTGGGGTTTATATCCAATATGACCCATAACCGGTATTCCTATATCGACCATGGCTTTTATTCGATCGAATATTTCTTCTCCGCCCTCGACCTTGACGGAGTCTGCTCCGGCTTTGATCAATATTACTGCATTTGAGATGGCCTCGTCGATGTTTTTTTGGTACGAGCCAAATGGCATATCCACACTTATCATTGCTTTATTTGTAGCGTTGGATACAGCCCTACAAAATAGTAACATTTCTGCCATGTTTACTGGCCTTGTGTTTGGGTATCCAAGCATTACCATCCCTGCACTATCTCCTACAAGTATTATGTCGATGTCATTCTTGTCAATAATTGAAGCAATTGAAAAATCATATGCAGTTAAAACGACCAGTTTATCTCCTTTCTTCTTCGTATCTACAATTTCGGAGACCGTTTTCTTCCTAGATTGGTTGCTATACGGTTGCACTAATTTCAGAACCTCCGAGACGTATAAGTTTTAGGCTTTCATTCAGATTTCTAAGATTGTCAAATCTCCTAATCATGCTTGTTAAAGAATGTCTGTTCTTGCCTTTAAGCTCCAAAATCATCTGAATCAAAATAGGGATTACCCTGACAACGTTATCAACTATACATATAGTCGCATGGACTGCAGTCCTCGAGAGTGGATTTAGATCAACTGCTATTACCTTTTTACCCATTCGTATCAGTGCTTCAGTCCTGTCTCCGTCTTCCAGAGGAACAAATACGGTGTCAGCAACTGCGATACCTCTTGGATCCACGCGCTTACGTTCCCCATTCAAGTTGGGAATTTTCGCACTCCTATCCCTGCCTACTCCCAAAACATCTGTTGCCCCTAATTTTTCGAGATGATTCTGTATCGCACGCTCTCTTCGCACTGAATGATAGAATAGATTCACTTCAATCAGTGCCCCGCATGCTCTACTCAAGTTAATTATTTCTTTCCCACACAGGGCAGCAAAATTCCCGTTAACAGATATGATGGGATGACTAGACATAAGCAATAGTGCCGCAGCGGTGTTGATGGCCATGATGGCACTTGGTGTTGTTTTCTCGCCTATCAGATAGTCAAAAGTCTCTCCTCTTCCGTGTGCGATCAGCCCTTCCTCAACAACAAGGCCAGCTTTTAATCCATCCACAAGCATTTCTCTAATTCCTAGAGACACTGCTCTCGGATGATTTTTTGGAATACTAATTCGCATACTTACATTCGCATAGCATTCTAGCGCCCATTGAATCGATGCTAGCTTCGATAATCGTTCCCCCAAATTTACTCAGACATGATCGCACTTCTTTTGATTTTTCGCGTCGAATAATTGTGAACACTGTTTCACCAAATAACGCAATACTACATTTGATTCCTTCAGATTTCAGAGCTCGAATGGGACCCTTACAAATGCCATTGGTCAAGCCCAAGGTGGTCGCAAGGCCCAATGAAGAGTCCAGAAATCCTTCAATGTCATCCATTGACTTCAATCTATTCAACAGTTCTCTAGAACAGCAATTATTATCGCCCATGTTCATTAATCGATCACTCAGTATTTTATTTGTGGATAGAGGTGAAATACAAAGGATAGCCGCAACGTAGTCTTCAAGTTCCTTTCTCAATGTCAGTCCCTTCCCTGGAGCACCTGGTTTCAACCGAATCTCGTAACCCCCTGCAAATAAGGCAGCAACCGTACCTAGCCCCGTTTTGCATTCAATATCGGCACAATGAGCTACTTGAGCAGCCTCCACCTTGCTAAGGCCTATTTTCAATGAATCATTTAAGGCATATGAGAGGCTCAATGCTGCCGCGCCACTTGAGCCAAGACCAAATCCAATAGGTATCTCGGTAACGTGGTTAATCTGCAGGAAAATAGGCTTATCAATCAGATTGAGATAGTGTTCTGCAACATACGATGAAACAGGCGCTTTTTGAACCTGAATACCGTCAATTGAGATACTATAGCCCTTGGTTTTAGCCTCTAAAGTTTTAGCGGTCGTTGTAATGCCATTGGAAATTGAAAATCCTGCACCTACCGAACCCTTGCTAAGAATATCTGTTTGCTTTGAATCTGCAGGAGCAAATATGCCTGTTACATGTCCGGGGCTGAATGCCGTAGACATGGCGACAACATTTGAGAGTAACGCAGCCATAACCTATTTATGATTTACTGATAATATAAGAATAATGTTTAATTAGTTTAAACATGTTTAAATTTAAATGGCCTCGTATGCTCGCCGCCTTCAGAAGATAGGAAGTAGCTCGCTTGTATCACTTCCGGCTAATTGGGTTCGCCAGAACCAGCTTAAAAAAGGCGATACCATTCTAATGGAACTCAGCAATGATAATTCAATTGCCATTCTTCCGTCAAATGATAGGAATGGGATTATTCGGGGGTTTGGCATCAATTACCCAGCCAGGGTTGTGGATATTCTTATTAACCAACTATTCGGAGCTTATCTATTAGGTTATGATAACATCAGGATCAAGGCTAGAACCCCAATAGATTATGAGGATCGAGAGAAAATCCTAACTGCTTCAGGCAAGCTCGTAGGACTCGAAATTGTTGATGAGGATAGTCTCAACATTAACTTTCAGTTCCTTATTGATGCTAGTTCACTAGATGCCGCAAAGTTACTTCGTAGAATGAATGCAATAATCAAAGGTATGATGAGAGATGGGCTTAAGGCTATAGTGAATAAAGATACGAAGCTGATCAAGCTCATAATAAGAAGAGATGATGAAATCGATAGACAGTACTTCTTGTTGGTTCGCCTAATCAGAGGTGCAATGCTAAATCAGCGAATTGCACGCAAGCTTAATTTAAGCAATATTGACATACTCGATTACAGAGTAGCGGCGAGCCACCTAGAAAGTGCTGGTGATTATGTCTCAGAATTTTCGTCAACAATACCCAAATTATGGGGAACTGGATTTGGAACTGAAATCGTGGAGGCAGGGACGATTGTTGACAATATGCAACACAGATCTATAAGCGCATTTATTGCTAAAGACGATTTGCTGAGCGAGGAAGTAGTAAAGATGTACCTAAAATTCTCAAACCTATCTGTATCTATAAAAGAGAAATCTACTAAGGGTTCACAACCTGACCCCAACATTTCGATTCTTAATTGCATCTACTCTATGGACCGGATTGCCAAGTGTTGGGTGGATATTGCAGATCTAGTAAAACCCGGATATCCAAAACCACAAACTTAGTAAGAATTCATTTGAATTGCATCTAACCACCATTTTATTCCTACCTTATTCTAAATGAAAATCCAAAGACGCCAGATGAATGGAAATTAGTCTTGGTCTAATCGTGGATCAGTTTTCAGTCGATTCGTTACTATTCGGCAGTATCTAGTTAATAGGTTAATACATACTCTGTTACAGTTCCAGCTTCAAGGATCGCAATCGAAGTAATGAACAAATTAGCTAACTAGAGTTCCCTAAATCATAAATCTGTGCCGAGACCTATAAACTATCAGTATAAAAAAATGATCTAGCGATATTGTTCATTTCGTCAAAACCATAATACAAACTTAAATATCTTTCAAGGTAGTACTATGAATATACGAATATATGTCTGATTCATTACGTCCGCGTGATTTAGGAGTTATTGTTAGAAATACGAATCAACTAGACATTTCTAAAATAGTGGATTTGCAGAAGGAATCCTATCCATATCTTGCTCCTTACGGAAATATATGGCGTTCAGAAGAGCTTGAAAGTCATCTTACCATTTTTCCACAAGGACAATTTGTTGCCGTTGAACCAGACGGTACTATAGTCGGTTCTGCCAGTACTTTTATAGTCACCCTTAATCCTGAGTACGCGGAGCATACATGGAAAGGCATTACTGCTGACGGGTTATTTACAACCCATATCCCAAATGGAGACACATTATATTTAGCAGATATTTCTACACATCCAAAACACAGACATGAAGGTATTGGAAGCATGATTATTGACAGGTGGAAAGAATTAGTAATTAAGCAAAACCTTAGGAGAATGATAGGAGGAGGAAGATTATTCAATTACACTGAACACGCAGACAAGATATCTGTGTATGAATATGCTGAGAAAGTGATGAAAAGGGAATTAAGAGATCCTGTTTTGACATTCGAATTGGATATTGGGTTTAGATCTGTCAAAATACTCCCAAACTACTTGGAAGATGTTCGCTCTCTGAATTATGCATGTTTCATAGAATGGTTAAATCCTATATACCAAAGTCCATAGAAACTGCCCATGAATTCAATTGACAATATTTTAGATCCTGATTTGAGATGCGCATGAGAAATGAGCGGTATAGTTCTGAATGGTTATTGTACTATAAATGTAGAAATGGTTCAACGCAGCCACGAAAGTGCTCAGCTTCAAAATCAACGGATTGAACAAGGATCTTTCTAAGAGCATCGTCTATGCGTAATTGACATAATTGCTCATGTTTATGTTTCTCTAGATGAATTGTTAGAGCTATCTGATTTTGAACACAGTCGTATGGCCTGTTAATCCCTGGACACTTGGACGCCCACTGCGAATGACTATGAATTTTTCAAATTCGCTCTTACTCTAGTTTATGAACCGTATCTTCTCAGATATATCCGCCTAATCGCCTGCCGCTAATTGAGCCTTTCCGGCACGTGCCCAATGAAAATCCAAGCTATTGTTATTTTCTCCCTTGCCCTTTAAAGTCCAAAAATCATAGTATCCAAATTTCTTATCGCCATATTCGTTAAGAACTGTTTTACCTATAATACCTATATGAGTTAGCTATTTCAATAAAGGTCTTTCAAAACACCAATGTTGTGTGTCTCTGCATTACAGTTGAATTCTTCCCTTGATCTTTTAGCACTTTATCCTTCGTCTATGTGCTATGAAATTCACCTATCCTCTTTCTAAATATGTGATTTAGGGATGCAGCACTCTCATTTTTTTAGTTTCTTCTTCCCCTCCTAACCCGACTTACGGATTTATGAAGTTTGTTTTTACTGCAAATTTTGCCTCGATATTTCTTTCAACAACTTCGTTCAGCGCAGAGCCATCGCTGCAGGGGGAAAGAGTGCGAGGTGGAACTATTTAGTTTAGGATCAATTCGTTCCTCCACATTTTATGTTTTCTAAAAGGTAACTAGATACTTATGTAATAGGCGTTAGGTTGTCACCGGGATGATTACTTATCAGTCGTCCTATTCCAAGAAAAAGTTGGAGCTGTACCACCAACGTCTTTCGCCACTACCTTCCAGTAATCGTACTGACCGTTAGCTCTGTCACCCACAGCATTGAGAGAAGTGTTGCCAGTCACTCCAAAATACGAATTTGCAGAATCCACTATGGCTTCCCTTGAGGTGTGATTTCCTTCGTTGAGCATAGTAACATTTTCTGCCAAAGCTGCAACCCAAAACGCATCATATGCGACAACGGAATATGGCGACGGCGTCACATGCGCCCGTAACCGAATCTCCTCCAGTAATTCATCTAGTTTCTCCTGGTTTCCGTATTGGAGACTGAAGATAGAACTGTTGTACGAAGTATTTATGGCAAATAGAGCCGATTCTGGATTCCTAATGAGTTTTTCGTTGAGCGCAGTCCCGTCGCTTCCGAACCACCTTACCTTTGATAGAATCGGATGGTTATAGGCCTGGATAAATAACGGAGTAACTTCATCAAGCGAGACCATAAATACTCCTATTTGTTCTTGAGTGTGATTGGACAATGCATTTTCTACCCTTTCTTCTATAGCTTTCAAAGTATTGTCCCACATTATGAAATTGATCCTATGTAAACTAGCGGCCAATTGCCCGGTCCTCGGAGCGTAACCAATATTATCAGAATTCTCATCAAACTTGCCACCTAATTTTTGAAATTCGTTCCTAACCCCTTGCATTAGCTCATGACCGTAAATATCATTCCTCCAAAGGGGAACTACTATCCTTATGCCTTGATTCCACATTTCCTTTGCAATAACCTTAGCTTGCTCAAGATCATTTGGGACAAATCTTGTCATCCAGTAAATCTTCACAGGCATATCGAATGTTCGAATTATTATTTTTATTTCCTAACAATAATGATTTGTCTAATACTTACCAGACAAGCCAGGGCTTTTAATCGCATAATATCGTAAGCGATATCACAAGGGAGAGATTGTTGCTCTCTGATTAGTAACGTTGTTGATAATAATGTCAGATAAGAGCAAATGTAAAAACCCCAACAATCGGCATCCATCCGTTCTTAAAAAATAAATAAAGATTTGTTATTTTTATTGGTTAACCCGGATGATAGCGTTTGACTAGATGGCAACTTTTACCGTAATCGACCAGTTATCTAGTTCGCTGTAGAAGTATATGAACCCGTATGTAAAGCGGGCTCGGAGGGATTTGAACCCTCGGCCTGACGCTTAGGAGGCGTCCGCGCTGTCCATTTTTCGCCTGAACAATTAGTCTTTTGTCCAGTCTGCGCCACGAGCCCCACAATCCCGATGATGCCAAACCAATTATTATAGT
>JAATVP010000203.1 GCA_014523625.1 Nitrososphaerales archaeon TH5896 | reverse complement strand
TCTATAATGGAATAAAAAGCAGGAAATGTCTCTACGAGACCAATAATAGGACATAAAAATAAAGTTTGAAAGTGAAAGAGAATTTTTTTCGATAATGATATCTGGCTAAATCGAAGATTCTGGAATAATCCGAGTTGATATGAGAACAACCAAATAAGTGATGAGAACAGAAGTAGTAGTCCCGTAGCGAATTCGATTGGTCCTGCAGTGGTCCAATTATGTAATGCAGAATTTGAATAAAATTGCTGGAACGCTAGGTTAAGATTGTCTATAAAGGAATTTACGATACTGTCGCTCGCAGCGCCATTGCCGGTATGAGCATCAGCAAAAGTAAAAAATGATAGCACGATTGGCAGATTTACATAAATGGAGATAATTGTTGAGAGGAGCCCAGCAGCAAATCCTAGGAAATAAGTCATAAGCTTATATGACAGCTTGACTCTGTGCACAATTGAAAATTTATCGATATTTTGAAGACTTCCTAGAACCCATCTTCTACGCTGCATAAAATGATCTTTGATATTTAGGGGAGGTTGTTCAAGTAAGATCCCACCATGCCACCCCATAGAATCTGAACCGTATCTCTCATACACCAGGTAGCCAAACAACTGATCTTCAGCTAACGTGGGACCAAAATTCCATCCAATGTTGTCCTCCACATCAGATCGTACAAGAAGGTTGCTACCGTGCATATGTAATGGTGGAGTTTTGATGACAACTTTATTTGTCATTTGAGAAACACAATCATAGCATGTGAACGGTCGAATCGACTCCGCTAGTGCAGTTAAGACATTGGCATTTTCAAATTTAAGAGGGTAAAAGATAGGTCCCTCAGATGCTACTCCCTTTCCATCTCGTATGAACTTTAAGAGGGACAAAATTGTTTGAGATGTAACAAAGCTCTCGTCATCCATATGGTAAATCCAGATCTGTTTCTTGTTCTCTTTCTTGGATTTTCTATAAAAAAGCGCATATTGGAGCGCTCTTCCTTTCTTTATAGCAGAAGTTTTGAACGATTTCGGCACGACTACCACCTCACAATCGAATTCACCAAGTTCCAAATTATCGGTAGGGTCATCAGTTATGATTGAAATCTTAAATTTTTCATACTCTACCTTCCTACAGGATTCAATTATTGATAGTATTCCTCTCTTGACTACCGGCGTTTTTGTCGCGGACCTTGTAGTAATCTGAAATATAATCATTGGATCGTTTCTGATCCTTCTAAGATCAGAAGTTATAAACACACTTCGATTTGTGATAAATCTCGAGATAGCAAGAATGGCAATTGGAATATTAACTAACCATAGAAAGGTTAACAATCCAGCTAAAAGAGTTTCTTGCAATCTGCCTCTAATATAATCTATAAGTAATAAGAGTACATCTTTTCTAGAATAGAGTTGTGTGAATTTCTTCAAGAGCACATCGTCTTAGATTTGGTTAGAATATCTAGGTCCAATGCGATTCAAGTAAGAAAACATTAATAGAATCCCAATTCCATTAGACATCTCTGATTTCTAGAAAAAGTATGGATAAAAACCGTTGGAGCTTTTTTCCGAATGGAGCCCTGTGATACTTTGGTGCCGTCTGAAAGTAAGCTAAATGGCAATATGGATGCGGCATTTTGTAATCAGTGCCAAAGTTACACAGTCATCTTTGATATGGTGTCAAACGAGTTCGTTTGTAGCTCGTGTGGATGTGTTGTTGCAGACGAGCTGTTGAGTTCTGAACATGCTGGAAGTTTCTCATCAAGATCAGGCTACAGCGATAGGGCAAGGACTGGCATGCCTGAATCTCTTGCAGTACATCATAAAGGCTTATCCACCTTAATAGGGATTGGTGATACCGATGCACGGGGCAAAGCACTAGAGCCGTCCCAAAAGTTGAAAATGCAAAGGCTAAGGACGTGGAACAATAGATCTCAGCTAAATGACTCCATTTCTAGAAATCTCGAAAAAGCTCTGAAATTCCTAAATAACTTTGGGGATAAGCTGTATCTAAGCCAGGCCGTTATTGAAAGTGCAGCATACATATATAGAAAAGCGGCAGTGAAAAAGCTCGCGAAGGGAAGATCTACACTTGGGCTTGTAGGGGCAGCACTCTATGCGGCATGCCGAGAGACAGCTACGCCTAAGACTATATCGGATATTGCAACAGTTTGTAACCTTCCCACCAAGGACGTTATGACACATTACAAGCTCATTTTAAAGGAATTATCGCTACAAGTACCAGTTTTACATGGCCCTGATTACGTGACCCTTATTGCAAATAGACTAAGTCTCTCCGAAAGAACAAAGAGGGAAGCCTTGAGAATCTACTCAGACGTTCAAGAGAATCGGATATCTATCGGCAAGAATCCTAGAGCCCTAGCAGGAGCTGTTATTTATCTAGCCTCACAGAATTGCAATGAATTTCTGCGCCAAGTTGAAATATGTCAAGTGGCCGATATATCGACAGTGTCGCTTAGGAAGCGCTGTAAGGAAATCAAAGTCACCCTTAGTATTTAGCGATTTAACCTCATACGTAATTCATATGTTGGCGGAGATCGTATCCGTTTTTTAAGTGAATCATTTGGTCAGAATAAATGTCTAAATAGGCTGCCTTTGACTTCGGATATGACTCTTTGCAAGTGAAAATTGTAAAGACCAGTCCTTGATGATTGATTTTGTATCCTTCACAAGGTTCATGTCCCCTCAAGATCACTTTGACATCGAGTCTTCTCAACCATGTCTGGCTCACTGATCGACCAAAATGCTTACCAATACCTCTCCTAGATCGTTCAAAATTCCCATTATCCAATATGGATTCTCGAGGATCATTCCAGAGTATTTCTTCCATTGTTTGCCTAGTCATATGGTTGGCCTGAGCGCTAGACAAAGTCTCCATAGCCTCTGTTCCATCATGGGGAAGCTGGGTTGGTACACCACCGTGTACAATAAAAAAACAATCTTCGATCACAACAGATAGGCAAAGTGCATGAAAAAACGGCAAAATCTTTTGATGATACAAAGCCATCGATCGACCTTGCCCAAATAATTCCATGATTCTAAAAGGGAAATCATGAGAAGGAAATGGGAATTCGTCTGGGGCTTCATGATTTCCACGCATTAGAATTACCGACTGGGGAAATCTGGTTTTAAGAAGACATACGGTATACAAGACTTCCGGGGACCTTCGACCTCGATCAATATAATCTCCCAAGAAAATGAGCTTATTATGATCGTCTGATAAATATCGCTCATAGCTTATCTTAGACAAAATAGTGTGTAGTGCATCATAATCACCATGAATGTCACCGATCACAACTAGCCTTTGAGGTATCTCCAATTTGATCAAAGATCCTAGTACTTTGCCTCCTGAAATTTGACCACTTTCATTTTGATTTCTTAGTACTCCGGTGCTGGCATCCAGTACATTACAGAAATCTGTTAGAGGAAGATCCTCATCTAGTTCTTCGAGACCTCTTACCAATTAGCGAATTGAAGCGTTTGGCCAGCCTGACCAATAAATATATTGCTGATCTTTATGCGGGTGTCAAATAGTCACAGTCCACTCTGATTATTAGCAGCATTTAACCTTGGAGTCTAGCACGCAATATGAAAGCATGGAAAGGAAAAGAGGATAAGGATGGAGAGATAGACGAGCATAATAACAAAGTAGTTTTTGACATAACATCATTAAATTTGCCCAGAATGAATGTTATCAGGACTTTATAATAATATCGCAAGCAGCTGCCCTGTTCGAAATTCCATCTACACCATAACTTGAAGATTTACACGTGGAATACCATCTATCTTGTATGGAGTCAGTCCGAAAATAGGGCCTATCGGTGAAATCGGTCTTAAAAACAAAGTACCATTAATTAGATTGATCTCAAGTTTCAAATTTGCATGAGCTTCTAAAGGAGGATAGACTGCTCCAGTAGAGCCCACAAAAATCGAAAGATCTGTCTTCTCACTAAGAAACGAGACCACACTTGTTTGACGTTGCCTGAGTTCGGCTTCAAGAGATTTCAAATGTTCGCAATTAAAGATACTTAACATCAAGGATTCAGGATATTTCTTTCGAGCCATTTCTATACCTCTCTCAATCAAGCCAAATGGAGAGCTCTCCAGGAGAGAAGACTGAGTAGGATCTATGTGCTGGTTGATATTTGAGTCTTTGATATCAGTCCACAATCCTCTAAAAACGCTGTTGTTAGGGAAATATCCCAAATATGACTTTATAATCGTCAATATCGTCTGCGGATTGGCCTGGCTCATTGGTTGGAGAAGGACTGGATTATTTCTTTTTATGAAATTGGATATTACCTTTGCAAGAAAAGTTGATATTGCAATTATATAGATCCTTGGATCAAATTTGACGATCACGATTCCCTTTCTTGGAAGCCCACCTTCCAACACTGCATCGAACTCAGGATAGCCTGTCCGAATCCGTCCAACACCTTCAGCAGGGTAAGGCTTCAGTTGATAATCCTTTCTCTTAGAAAAGTCATTTTGTGAAGCTGACCTGCCAAGAACATATTCAGAAGGTTTGTAAGTTTTAAAGCTAGTAAAGATACTATTATTAAGTGAAAAATTATAAATCTGGTTTAGCATTCTCACTCCTCTTAGCTTAATCATCTTTATCTGTCGTAATCTGCATGAATCGTATACAGTTTGATCCAATTCCACGATACCGTCAACTAAAAAGTCTAGCGTGCTATACGAAGTATCCTCACTTATGAAGATTAGTTTGGCGCCTGCCCTCTCGCGCCATGTTTGCAGGACTCGTTCATTATTTAGTCTAGCTTCCTTATCCATAAATGAAGCTATAGCATCCCAGCTATCGATAATTATAATTGGAGCCTTGACGTCCATCAATTCATTGGTTATGCGCTCGAACAAAGATTCAGGTTCATCGAGACGTGCGTCTTCGAACATAGACATCTTGTACACCTGTTCTTCATTGTCCGAGGAGGGTTGAGGCTTTATTGTTTGAACAAAATGATCCAACCATGGATAGTAAGTGAAAAGCTGTCTAGGAGATACTCTAGTAGAAATATAAAAAAAATTGCTTGCCTGACCTAAGGTTTTGAGAATGGTCAATGAAAGAGTCGTTTTGCCTGTGCCAGCCTTACCCTTAATGAGAAGCGCGTAAGTATCGCGCCTAACAAAGCGCTCTAATTCATCAGGTATTCGGTCTGATTTAGTGGCAGAACTTTGCCTTGGAGGTTCATTCATCGGATATTAGGGGATAAGTAAGTCTTGCTACTACTAAAACCATTTCTGCTGAAATAGCCCCATTATCTGTACGATGGTAGACATCTTGAATTTCTCCTATTTAGATAGGCACTGTGTAGGGTTGCTGTCTGCTACCAAGGATCCAATCCCCTCTGGAAGGAAATAGCATCAATTAAACCTTCAGCATATCCTACACTCAACACAGCTAATTCATTTTTTCCTTGATTTAGAAATTTCTCAGCATCTTGAACATAATATTCCGCGTTGTCAAGTACGGCGATAATTCCTTTGTATTGTGTTGAATCTGTGGGGAGTCGTTTTCTAAGTTCATTTACTGTCCTCTTAACAGAGGGAATATACTTTTCAACCATTCTTGTAGAAATTCTCATAACATGCGAAGAGTTTTCATCTGGTTCATCTAATACCGAAGTTATACAGCAGATCGCTTCCTTCTCTACGAAATGAAGTCGCCCAGGCACTATAAGAGAGTGAGGGCCAGTCCCATAATCTATCTCCAAAAGAGATCGAACTTGACCTGAAATGATCTTCTTATCAGTTCTTCCAATCCTTGACGCAACAAGTACAAAGGTCTCTTCAGTGAATGCTCGACTTCTCTGATCCTTTTCGACGTCCATTAACTTCTTCAAAGCAACAGTAGGATCCAGAAAGAAAGGAGAGATGTTGTCCTTTGTCTCGCTATATTCGGTCAAGATTAGGGTATGATTTCCCAGCAATAAATTATCCAGTAATGTGCTGTAAACACTGATGGCTGACTGAGGTTCAGACATTATAGTTGAAACCCTGCCGAATTTGTAAATTTGCAATCCACTCTCACCGATTAGGGAGGTGATGCCGGATGCAGAATGGATCACCTCCACCTTGATGCCTCTCTTTGTTGCTCGTATGAATAATTCGATGTAAGTGGTAGCGATTAGAGCTTCCCCGTAAACTATTAGAGCTACCTTACTGTTAACTGCTTGTTCCAGTATTTCACGGCCATCCTCTACAAATAATCTTCCTACAACATTTACATCATTGTCATTATGCTTACAGTAGGCTCTCAATTTACTAAGATCGGCATCTGATAAATAACCTGTAAATCTTTCAATGTAAATGAGGTCGCATGTTTTCAGGATTTCACGGCCTTTCATATTCATTCCACTAAGGCCTTCTATTCCGAGTCCGATTAACCATAACATTGTAGTCTATCCTTTCACCCCAATTATCTTGTTCCCTAATGCAAATCTTTCTTTAGGTGATATATCCTTGAGATGTGGAATAACGCCCTCGTATAAATTTCGATGCTTGATATGTATTCTTGAATTTTTATTCTTTCATTTGTGGTATGGGATGAATGAGGGTCGCCCGGCCCATATGTCACTGCAGGCATTTTTAGGGCATTTCCCAAAATGTTCATATCTCCAGTACCGGTCTTGCGAATTAGTAAAGGTCTTACCTTGCATATGTCCATGATCGATAAGGAAAGCGCTCTAACTAGCACCGATCTATATTCAGCTTCAAAAGGCTCAGTCTTATCTTCTGTCCTGTATTTTATAACACTCCCATTAGATTTGGATACCTTGCTTACTACAGAATCTACTTTTGCCAGAATTTCATCACAAGTAGTTTTCACGGGTATTCTGATATCTATTGTTGCTTTGCATCGCTGCGGAGTGACATTGTGACTAGATCCTCCTTCTATCTCTGTAATTGCGCAGGTCACCGAATCGGATCCACCTGATAGCGATTCTCTTCCACATAATTCCGCCCTTAATTCGTTCCACAAGGCAGACATCTCTTCAATCGAGTTTCTCGCTAGCCAAGGTGCGCTAGCATGAGCGCTGTTCTTTACGTCACATATGAGCCTTATCGCTAGCCTTCCTTTATATGCGATGGTAATTTTGTCAATACCGCTAGGCTCACCGAATATTGCATAGTTCACATCCAAGTGTTTAGAAACTAGATGTTTTATCCCAGTTGCATTTCCTTCTTCATCGACAACTGCAGCAAAGATTATGGTTCCACGCTGTTTAGGAAACTCCGAAGCCGCAAGCAACATTGAGATTAGTGGAGCCTTTGCGTCAGAGGCTCCTCTACCGTAGATAAATCCATCTTGTATTCTAACCGGAATACTTCCAGGAACGGTATCCATGTGACCACAAAGTAGGATCCTCGGTTCGCCATTACCCTTGGTTGCAATCATATTTCCGACGCTGTCTATGTAGGCCTCCTCAAATCCTAACTCATCAATACATTTTTCTTTGAGAGAAATGGCAAGTGATGACTCTGACCTAGATGGAGTGTACTTTTCAAGCGAACCCTTTAGAAATTCTACTGCATAACCGTATGACACCAATTCTATCTATTTCTTGCTCCTGTTGAATATTCAACAGCAAGCGTGGGTATATCAACGCCAGTTACTCGTACTGTATTCTTAAATTCTGTCGTGCTATTAACTTCATGCACCATTAATCCAACCTCTTCGCTCTCCATCAGATCCACTCCAACAATTTCTCCGTGAACTGCATCTGATGCCTTTAGACATAAATCTTCTAATTCATTGGTAACTGCACAAGGTTCAGCCTTCCCTCCAAGAGCCATGTTTGTTTTCCATTGTTCGTGTCCTGAATATCGATAGATAGCTGCCGCGACTCGATTGCCAATTACTATCGCTCGGATATCTCTAGGTGGCCGTTTTACAAACTCTTCAAAAAAATAAATTCGATATAGTGGAAACATGTACTCTCTGCTTTCAATAACTGCTTCGGCAGCATCCCTGTCGCGCAATAATCCTATCAATCTTCCCCAACTTCCAACAGTAGGTTTTATAACTACAGGGTATCCAATTTCCTCTATAGCTGACAAAGCAGATTCGGCGGAGAATGCTGTAATAGCCTTAGGTGTTTTGACACCGTTCTTCCTTAGAGTGACGTGTGCAAACAGTTTGTTGCCACAAATGTTTGATGTTTCAAATGAATTTATGACTCTATATCCTAGGCCTTCAAGCATCGATGTGGAATGGACACTTCTGAAATAGCTAACACAGCGCTGGATAACAGTACTGTTCGATAAGGTGTCATCATCTCTTCTGCCTTCTAGATTCAGAGATAAAGCTTTGCAATCTAACATGGTGACATTTATACCTTTTTTCTTCGCTGCTTCGAATAGGGCCTTTTCTTCCCATCTAATGTTGTCGTAAAGAATTGTGAGAGAAGGTGTAGGAGTAGTATTAATTTTCTCTTTGTTCACTGACCCCAGTCCTCACCGACAACTTGGGCCGGTTTGATATCAAACCCTTTCTCACGTTTTACCAGTTCGTAACTTGCACCACAGTCTGCACAAGTCACTATCTCTCCTTCCATCGAATCTTCTGGAATCTTTACTTCAGCGTCACACTCCGGACATTTTACCAATTTTCTTTTCTTTCCTCAGTCTTAACTTTTGCAACAGCATCATTAAGTATCTTTCTCTCTAGTCTGTCGTCTAAGTACAACTCGAGTACATCTCCCATTCTAAGTTCCTTTAGACCTCGAGCTAGTGTTTCAGCTTCTTCCCTGCCAGTATTTAATCCCAAGAGTGACAGCAAGTAACCGGCACCATTCTTCCCTGCCAATTCCCCGAAAACTATCTTACGCCTATTTCCAACCAATTTGGGATCAAGTATCTCATAGGCAAAAGGGTCTCTCAGGATCGCGGCAAGATGCGTTCCTGCTTTATGCTTGTATGCGCTATCGCCGACGATAGGTTTCGATTCGGGTGTTTCCAGATGCGTATACTGAGATATCGTTCTGGAAAGGTCTTTTAACATATGAAGTCTCAAGTCAGATCTGCAATCATAAATGAAACTTAATGCTACTGCAGTTTCAGCCAACGATGGGATACCAGTTCTCTCCCCAAATCCGTCAATAGTAGTATGAATTTGATCAGCTCCAGCGTCGCAACCAGCCAATGCATTAGCCAAAGCTAGTCCTACATCATTGTGGCAGTGAACATCGAGAGAAGTCTTGGCTGCATCTATATGGCTAAGAATCAACGTTACCATTTTGTGCATCCCTACCGGCCTCATTATGCCTACGGTGTCAGGCAGGCTTATCCTTTCAATCCCTCTCTTATTCATTTCAACACACATTTCTACCAAAAAGTCTGGGTCAGTTCTACTTGCATCCTCCATTGTGAACCGCGATTTCAGACCGTGCGATTTAATGTAATCTGCTACTTCTAAAGCTCGAATTTTGGCTTCTTCTCTTGAAATTTTTAATTTGGAAGCAAGGTGGATATCTGATATCCCTAAATAAGTGGCTACCCATGTCGCTCCACAATTTATTGCCCGATCTACATCGGATTTAATCGCGCGGACATGGGCTAGTATGTCGGCCTTCAAGCCTTGCCTAATAATAGTCTTGGTAGCCTCAAAGTGATCGTTGGAAACAACTGGGCTTATCTCTATCTGATCAACGCCAAAAGAATCAAGCATCCATGCAATCTGTATCCTCTGTTTTATTGTGAAGGATACACCGGGATGCTGTTCACCCTCTCTGAGGGTTGAATCTAGAATTCGAATTCTTCGCGCTTTTAGCTCTTTTGATTCATTGTAAAGATTTGCGAAATGATTTGGATCCTCTGATTTTAGCGACAACTACTAACAATAAGTTCATCTTTCGCACATGTTATAAATCTTTTCGCAACTGAATCGACTAATTACGTTAGCAACAATTACAATTCTCGACAACCTATTCCGGATTTTTGACTATAACCGCGAAGGAAATAATACTTAATATCGATTTCAGGTTCATCTAATTGTCTTTAAAATGATCACTGTATTCGTATCTGATACGCCTTCAGTTTTCCGAACTTCGTCGATACACTTGTTAATTTCAGATATGGAAGGTGCGGAAATAACTGCAGCTATGTCGTACTGTCCTGTTATCTCATAAATGACTTCTACGCCTACTAGCCCCATTAATTTTCCAGATACAAATGAGGTATCCGAAGTAGAATTGACAGAAATCAATGTGATGGCGCTTGTTTTATCGCCACTGTTTATTTCCACCGTAAATTTCTTGATGATTTCTCGCTTGGTTAAGTTCTTGACCCGTCTTCTAACCGCAGATTCTGATAGACCTATTTCATTTGCTATTTCGACAAATGGCCTTCTAGAATCCGACTGAAGGATCTTGATTATCTTGACATCCGTAGGATCCATGGACTCAAACAGATCTTTTTTCTTCCTCCAATGATAACAGCCTATCTAAAGTCGTAACGAATTTCAAGACCAATTCTCTATCAATTAACAAAGGCGGTAACAATCTGATGATATTTCGGCCCGAATACAACATTAAGATACCATTTGAAATGCCGTCCATAAGTATATTTCTCACATCAAATCTCAGTTCTAATGCAAGCATCAATCCCAATCCCCTTACCTCTCTCACTATTTTGTGTTTTTCTTTCAGCTGAACCAGTAATTCCTTGAAATAGCGCCCAGTTTCCGCCGAGTTCTCAATCAATCCGTCAAGTACCAAGGAGTCAATAGACGCACTTGCGGCTGCACATGCTAGTGGATTACCTGCAAAAGTAGACGAATGTTCACCAATTTTCATACTCTCAATAATTTCAGTTTTTGTTATGGTTAGTCCCATGGGAAATCCTCCTGCTATGCCTTTCGCGACGCAGACTACATCAGGGATCGTATTCCAATTCTCAGCCGCCCACATCTTGCCGGTTCTACCAAATCCGGATTGTATCTCGTCGAAAATCAGAACAAGAGAATGCCTCGAACAAATTTCCCTAACCTCTTGAATAAACCCCGCTGGAGGCATTATGATTCCGCTTTCTCCTTGAATTGGTTCTAAAATAACAGTTCCAGTCTTGTCATCTATGGAATCTACCAGTTTGCTAGTATTTCCGTAAGGGACAAACTTAATGTAATCTAACAATGGCTCAAATGGCTTCCTATATTTTTCGCTTGATGTTATGGAAAGAGCACCTAAAGTTTTTCCATGGTAGCCTCCATTCATTGAAATTACGCCAGGTTTCCCACTAAACTTTCGCGAAAACTTGAGCGCTGTTTCAACCGCCTCTGCGCCAGAATTTGAGAAAAAGAACTTATCTAGCCCGCTCGGGACGACTTTAGAAAGTTTTTTGACCATAATTGATCTGGCAGTATTATAGGTTGACATGTGGCAGACCATCAGTTTTTCAATTTGATCTTTGATAGCAGCGACAACTCTGTCATTGCAGTGTCCCACCAAAGCTACCCCATACCCAGCCATACAATCAATATACTCTCTTCCAGTATCATCCCATACCTTGGCACCCTTTCCCCGGTCGATGACTATAGGAAATCGTTGGTACAGATGGCCAAGGAAGTCATCCTCACTATTCATGCGCTTTGATCACCGTACAATTTTCATGAGCTAACAATTTGGATATGGGATTTTCTCTTGAACCATTGCCTACTATGGCCTCCCCGACGCCTAGCTCCAATGCCTCTGTGCATGCTAAAATTTTCTTTTCCATTCCAAAACCAATCTTGGGGAGCATCATTTTCGCCTCATCTAGAGTCAGATTTTCAATCAGTCTCCCATCAATTAATAGGCCAGCTACATCAGTGAGAAATATAACTCTGTCTGCTCGCATATTCCCTGCAATATGAGCGGCTGCTCTATCTCCGTCAACATTAAGATATTCAAATTCTTCTCCCAATGCAATTGGTGAAATTACGGGTACAAAGTCCTTGTCAAGTAGGACATCAATAAGAGAATTGTTTACATGGTTGATTTTCCCAGTGTAACCTCCATCAATAGACATTTTTCTACCTTTGTCGTTAATGATCAGAAGTTTCTTCTTACGTTCAGCCCTTAGGAGACCTCCATCAATACCTGCAATGCCAACTGCATTTATCCCCTGTTTAAGCAACTTTGTCACAATTGATTTATTCACTTGGCCCGACATGACCATTGTATATGCTTCCACGGTGTCCCGATCTGTGTATCTACTCTTGATGCCTCCAGGAGACACTATGAATTGTTGCTTTACGCCTAGTCTGTTTGCAACACTAGTAACCTGTTTTCCTCCCCCGTGAACAATAATTATCTTTTCATTGTGCAATAGTGCTACTAGGTCGTCAAAAATAGACGTATGCAAACTATCTGACAAGATACTACCGCCAATTTTAACTACTATCATACCGGAGTAATGGGCGTGAATCTCAATCCATCTACTTCGTTGAACCCGAACATCACATTCATATTTTGAATCGCTGACCCAGCAGCGCCCTTCATTAAATTATCTGATGCAGATAATGCAACGATTCTCTTGTTGTCCTCGTCAATGTCAAAACCGATATCGCAAAAGTTTGAGCCAATAAGAAACTTGGGATCCGGGAATTTGTAAAGTCCCTTCTTATCTCTTATTAAACGTACAAACGGTTCGGCACTGTACGCTGCGCGGTAAATTTTCCATAACTCCAATTCAGTAACCTCTTTCTTCATAAAAACATGGTTAGTTGTTAGTATTCCCCGTACAATGTTAACTGCATGGGGGCTCATGCTGACTTTTATGGGACTCTTTGTGACCATTTCTAATTCTTGTTGTATCTCTGCCGTGTGTCTATGTTTGGCTGGTTTATATGGCCGTATTACTCCGTACCGCATAGCATGATGCGTTCCTGCATTTTCAGATGCACCGGCTCCTGATGAGCCAATCTTACTATCAACAATAATGTGGTCGGTATCAATCAGATCTTTTTCAATGAGTGGTCTTATCGAGATAAGTGACGTAACGGCCATGCATCCTGGGCAAGAAACTAACCTTGATCCCTTTATTTTTTCCCTATTAAACTCAGGAACTCCATATGCAGATAGGGAAAGCATCTCGGGGAAAGGATGTTCCCATCCGTACCATTTGACGTAATCATTAGGATCCTTTAGACGAAAATCAGCTGAAAGATCAATAATTCTTATACCTCGATCATAGAGATCCTTTACAATGCTACTTGATTTCCCATGAGGAAGTGAGGTAAAAACGAGATCGCATTTATCAGATAGCTTTTCCATGTCTAGGTTTGAGAAAGTTAGGTCTATAAACCCCTTAAGACTGGGATGAACGCGATGAACGAGCTCACCAGCTCTCTGTCTAGAGGTTATCATATTAACTTCAACTTTTGGGTGCGTAGATAGCAGCCGCAGAAGCTCACCACCTACATAACCTGATGCTCCGATAACACCTACTTTCATATCCAACTTTCATCAGTACAGTCTTTTTAATCGGTTTATGAATTTTTATATCTTGAACTCGTGTTAACGGGTACAGTTGATACTTAAATCTCATTTATTCTTGTCTATATCTTAGACCGAAAGGTCGTCTTCTGTTTTTGTCGAACTTCAAATCTGTAACAACATAGAGACAACTGAATAGAACATATCTAAATATGCGAACCACTAATCCCCATCATGAGGAAAAACCTCATTTTTCCTTGGCGTAACAATTAATTAGAATTTGGAATTCACCTGCAGAATCCGGTGATTGGAATAGCAAGTATTTACACTTGATTTAGCCTCAACGCGTCGTGCGCCAAGTTTCAGTCACAATGTACATCGCTTCAGTTTCAGCTTAAGATTCAAAGCTTGACAACATCTGGTTAGAAATGACTGATTGTTTTCCCCATAATTCTATGAATCCCTTTGCAAGCCTTTGGTCAAATACTGATCTGCTTGAATAGGTTGCTTCCTCCGGGTCGTAAATGGCATTCTTCGAGCTCCTTCCTACGACCCGGCAAGAACCATTTTGAAGTTTTAGTTTCACTTTACCATTTACCCTTGATTGAGCTGTATTTATGAATTCATCCAGATCTCTTCTTAGGGGCTCGAGCCAGAGACCTGAGTAAACTAACCAGCTCCATTTTTCTTCTATTATCCGTTTGAAATTGATTTCATGATCTGTAAGTACTAAATTTTCAAGATCTTTGTGACACTCAATGAGTGAAATAGCAGCAGGTGCTTCATAGACCTCTCGCGACTTGATACCAACAATCCGATTCTCAATTATATCCACTATACCTATCCCATGGGCACCAGCTATCCTGTTCATCTCAACAATCAAATCTTGTAGCTTAAGCGGATTACCATCCAATGCAATTGGTACGCCTGATCTAAACTCAATCTCTACGTATCTTGCTTCGCTGGAACGGTTATTGACAAAGTGAAATATATTTTCAGGGGGTTCCATGCTTGCGTCCTCCAATTCTCCACCCTCAATGGCCCTACCCCATAAATTAACGTCAATACTGTACTTTTTTGCCTCCAGCGATATGGGTATGTTTTCTTCCATAGCAAATTTGAGCTCTTGATCACGAGTCAAATTCATGTCTCTTATGGGAGCTAGTATATTGAGCTCTGGATTAAGTGATTTTATAGTTATATCAAATCTAACCTGATCGTTCCCTTTACCAGTACATCCGTGTGCGACTAGCTTTGCATCTTCATTGGATGCCACTTCGACCAATTTCGAGGCTATTAGTGGACGAGCTAAAGCAGTTGCCAGCGGATACTTTCCCTGGTAGAGTGCATTCGCTTTAATACATTTACTAACATACTCGTTTGCAAATTCTTCAGTCGAATCAATGTGAATATGCTTAGTAGCTCCAACAGCAAGAGCCCTACTCTCGATTTCATTAAAGTCTTCATCCTGGCCACAATCCACGGTTACCGTCGTAACCTGAGCATCATGAAACTTCTGCAAATACCTTATGCATACCGATGTATCTAGACCTCCTGAGTATGCCAGAACAACTTTTTTCTTGACCATTACCAACGCATGCGATTTATGAATCTAGATTTATGTTTTTTGGTCATAATTGATTTTCTATATAGGCTTGTAGAAGCTATTCGACCGACCTTCAAGATATCATGAGCTATTTCCGACGCTACTTATTATTTCGCTATTATTTGGTTCTAGAAAATAATGTAGCGTAATTGAAATTTAGCCCTGGGTAGGTAAGTACTGATCATCGGTATTGGATAGAATGTTTGTGACCAGTTGGTAGTATACGCTGCAGCATTTTCTCCTATATGGAAATGGTACGAAGTCGGACTCAGATAGAGTTCTATGAGATTATCTTGATTTGCAAATTGCTGCCTACTAGCTGTTTAACAAGGGAGTTGAAGCAGGCATTAAGATGTCAATGGGTTGAGGAGACGGCGAAGGATCGCATAATATGTAAGATTCTGCACTTATCTATCTGAACTATGTTCAGTCATATTTGGTTGTTATGTCAAACCTGGCAAATTCACCTAGAGTCACCTCTATTTGCAGTGTAGTTAAGCTCAGAACAGATTTATCATCGGCAGGGCGTTAAGTTATCGTGTATAGAAGATATACATTTGAGGAAGTCAAAAGGAAAATCTTTAGTACCCTCGAGTATCAAATGACAGGAATGTCAGGCGTCGAACTGGCAAAGAAGACTGGTATCAATCGAATGACGATTACCAAGTATCTGAACCTTTTGTATTCGATTGGATTGATTAAAAAGAAAAAAATCGGGACAGTCAATATATGGTTTCTTGAATCCGGTTTAAGTTATCCTGGATCTTCAATCAACTATAACGAATTGCAGCAGAGATTTATGAACGCAATTTTGGCCGGCAGCGATGAATTATCGTCGAAATTGATCATTAATGTATTGAACTCAGGCGCAGATAAACTGAAGCTTCTGACAGATGTCTTCCTTCCAACAGTCAATACCGTTAGCGAACTTTACAGCAGAGGAAGACTCAACAGGGCAGAGCGAATTAATTTTCAAAGCGTCGTAATAGAAATATTGGATTTCGTGAAGTATAGTATTTACAGTGGAGAGAAGAGACCTAATATTTCTGCGTTAATTGTCTGTGGCTCTGAAGATGCGATTATACATTCAAAGATTATCGATTTGTCACTTCGTATGGAGAATTGTAATACACGCTATATTGGTAATGTAGAAGGTGTACTTGATCCATTCTTTGATATCGATTTTCAGCGCTATGTAACTAGATTATGGGGAAGTAAAACCGGGGTCGTCATCTTATGTATTTGCTCATCCGTCGAGAGTTCCCTTCGTTTTTTATATTCAGCGGCCCATGTGCTTCGCAACAAGCTGGCTGCTCGCCTTATCTTGTGTTTGATGACCAATAGTGAAATTAGGAATGCATATGATTTTGAAAGCGCAGATCATGTTGCTGTTAGTCCGCTTGACCTACTCCTGTGGTTACGAGATTTAATCCAGGAATAGTAATTTGTGCCCCGCATATCCACTAGTCGCAGACTTAATCATGCTTCCCAGACAAACTAATATTTCAACTGTATAAACATCTGAATTTGATTTTAGTTTGATTTATCAGCCACCTTGAATCTGCAAATACTCAAAATAATTGCGCATGACCAAACACTAATGACACTTCAAAATCAAAATGATTCGGCGGCTCGAACAATTACTATCTATTGTCAGAATCAAACTCAATACTGTTTGAAGCAATTAGAGCAAGTATGTTTTAGCTCTAATTCAAAAGCCTAGCTTTACCAATTGTTTAAGACCCCGCTTTTTGAAGCGTACGAACGTTATATCTATTGGATATCGCGAGATCAAAATATCCTGATTTGATTGAATTGGGTATGTCTCTTGTCCATCTATAATTAGGTTTGTGTCATAATTGCTTTTAATAACGATATTTTCAACAGGAACGACAATACTGGGCATTCGATTAATTGATCCTACTGGAACAATTACTAGAGATTCCAAATTCCCCTGCAATAAAGGACCACCGAGTGAATAACAATGACCTGTAGAACCGGTCGGAGTTGATACTGCAACACCGTCCATTCTTTGATTAATTTCATCGTCTAAAGTACTTATAGAAAAGTACGGGGTTCTCATAACGTTCGATCTTGTGCACAAGATCTCGTTCAATGCAGGAAAGGTTTGTTTCCTATTAGCAGTTGCAAAAATTCTGAGTCTTCGCTCCAAGAGGTAGTCGCCTCTGAGAGTATCATGTATCGATTTTTCTATCATGTCTGCGCCTATCTCAGACAGAATGCCTCTGTTTCCGCCGATATTCATGGGTAGGATCGGCGTGTTGGGTGGCATTCCTCTGCACGCTCTCAACGTAGTCCCGTCTCCACCGATTGCAACCGCGATATCTATACTATCCTTTTCCAAGTCTGCATATGAAACTGGAATTGATCCATCAAGAGTTAATGGCAGGATTGAATAAGAGCTGATGTCGTGCGAACCTAAGATCTTGACGATAACTTGAGCAGTCTCCTGCGCTTCTCTACTATTTAATTTTGTTGCTATGGCTACTCTGTTTATGTCCTTAGGCATTAACTAATGGAAAATATCACTGAGCATACACTTAAATGCATTTATATCGGTGCTTGAAAAAACTGTTCAAATTCTTTTCTGCGGGAACCCACACGAATAAATATCGCAGGATTTGAACATCAATAACACATAATGGGCCGATAGCTCAGCTTGGTGGAGCGTTCGACTGATAATCGAAAGGTCGAGGGTTCAACTCCCTTTCGGCCCATATTTTTCATTTCTCTGGATTTGACTCTATTAAAATATCATATTAAGACAATTGAGATTAGACATAGAGCCAATATCGTAATTAGTGTTCTAATATAAATGATTAACAATGGATAGGAAAGCATTCCGCCATGTTCAATATCCTGGATTAAATCTGTGAATGATCTTTTTATGCAAACAAAATAATGCATCATAAAAAAATGAAACTCATGCACAGATATAATTCACTCATATGTTGAAGTGTGAGAAGAGTTAAAATAAAGACATCAAATAGCCCATAAGTAGACACTACGATATGACTGCGTAGTGAAGTGCTATAGTTAACACAGTATGCATTAATATAAAAATATTCCATTGGGGGGGTCTCATTTAGGATAAGGATTGCGAGAGTATAATTAATAGTCAATAAAATCCGAGACAATGTGATCACAAAGATGGAATCAGTTCTTTTAGGTAGATGACTTGGTCTGCTACCGTAGTCATGCTAATAAATCATATCTTTCACATCGTCCGACTAAATGCGTTGTCTCCTTGTTATCCGGAGTGAAGTGAGCAATTAGAGCCTTCGCGGGAGAAAACCACACGAACTATCTTGGTGAAGTCGTGACAACAGGCTCCAACTGATTAGAAAATTTTGCGTTTGCAAATCTTCATGAAATTGAATTTTACTTGAGAACTTGAGGTCCGAAGACAGAACTTATCCTCCCGCCAGTATGAGGCTAAGTTAATTTCGATCCCTTGGCATTAGAGGAGACAGCACAAATGCAAACAAAGGACTGTATACATTAGGTATCAGGACTCTGGGAACGATATCAGGTTCAATTAATTTAGTTTATTACACAATATCAATTTACACCTAAATAATTCAAAGTGGCACACTAATTCCAAACGGTTATAGCTATTATGAGTCTTGCTCCACAGGAACTGGAAAATACTGCTAGCAAATTTGCCGCTGAAGCTATTAGCTTTGATTCGCAGGGTTCGAGTGGAATGGCTATTCAATCTTATCAGAGAGCCATAGACGCACTGGTGAAGTTAGTTCAAATTTATCCCGAGTATAGGTTAAATAGAGTATATAGAGAACGAGCGAATGCCTACCAGAATCGAATTCGTACGCTCCAGCTTTCGTCAGAACTGGGTTCGAAACTCCCCGGCAGAACCATCTCCCCCCTAACAAAGGATTCTACGAGTCATGATTCTAACGAATTGCGAAATGCTAGAATATCAAAGAGTTCACCTACGAACTTCACAGGTCAAGGTACAGGATCAGACTCGTCTACTACTTCGGATCCGAATTTCGACGAACTGGTGCTGAAAGAAAAGCCACATGTAAAATGGGATGAGGTGATTGGTCTTGACGACGCAAAACGCGCAATACGTGAGTCAATCGTCTATCCTACTAAACGTTCTGACCTGTTTCCGCTGGGTTGGCCCCGAGGGATACTCCTATTTGGCCCACCCGGTTGCGGCAAGACTTTACTAGCTGCCGCTGCCGCTGCTGAAATTGATGGGTATTTCTTGAACGTCGATGCAGCGAGCATGATGAGTAAATGGTTGGGAGAAGCAGAGAAAAACGTATCTAAACTATTCAAGCTGGCAAGGCGGCTCCATGAGAGTGAAGGGGTTCCCGTACTTCTATTTATTGATGAAATTGATTCATTACTTGGAACCAGAACTAGCGAAATCGGTGGAGAAGTACGCGTAAAGAATCAATTCCTTACTGAAATGGATGGCATAAATGTGAAGACGAAAGATTCTCAGTTATACGTCATCGGAGCAACAAATAAGCCTTGGACATTGGAGGCAGGATTTCTTCGAAGGTTCCAAAAGCGTATCAATGTTTCACTTCCTTCTCTTCCATCTAGAGTAGACCTATTTCGTCAATATACACGTCCTCTTAATCGTGAGAAATCGTTAAAACCAGATGAATTGGCCAAGTTATGTGAGGGGTATAGTGCTAGCGACATAAAGGACATTTGTCAAGCTGCTCAGCTTAGGGTTGTTAACGAACTATTTGAAAGTGGCAAGGCTATGGATACCAGTTCAAACCCTAGGTCAATAAGTGTAGCCGATTTCAAGGAAATCTTTAAGGTTCGAAAACCTAGTGTTAGTGCAGAAATGCTGAAGGCTTATGTTAAATGGAGTGACCAATT